>NZ_JALTON010000044.1 GCF_027000115.1 Thiohalobacter sp.
CGAGGAGCTGGCGTTGCCGCCGGTGAAGATTCACTGTTCGGTGCTGGCCGAGGACGCGATCAAGGCGGCCATCGGCGACTACCAGCGCAAGCACGCCGACCACACCGACAGCGCGGAAAGCGCCTGATCGCAAAGGACACGAGGGAGCGGAAGATGGCTGTCACTCTGACCGAAAAGGCCGCTGAACACGTGCGCAACTTTCTCGCCAATCGCGGCAAGGGTGTCGGGCTGCGCCTGGGCGTGCGCACCTCGGGCTGTTCCGGCATGGCCTATGTGCTGGAGTTCTGCGACCAGATCGAACCCGAGGACGAGGTGTTCGAGTCGCACGGGGTGAAGGTGGTGGTGAATCCGAAGAGTCTGCCCTATCTGGACGGCACCGAGCTGGACTACGGCAAGGAAGGCCTGAACGAGGGCTTCAAGTTCAACAACCCCAACGTGAAGGACAGCTGCGGCTGCGGCGAGAGCTTCAACGTCTGACATCCCCCGGGGTGTGCGTTGTGCCCGGGTAGCCGATGACCCGATGGATCTGACCCAGGATCATTTTTCGTTGTTCGGTCTGCCGGCAGGCTACGAGCTGGATCGGGAGGCGCTGGAGGCGCGGTTTCGCGAACTGCAGCGCGCCGTGCATCCCGACCGCTTTGCCTCGGCCAGCGATCAGGAGCGGCGGCTCGCCATGCAGAAGGCGGCGCAGGTCAACGAGGCCTACCGGGTGCTGCGTGACCCGCTGGCGCGCGCGCGCTACCTGCTGGAACTGCGCGGACACGCCTTCGACGACGAGCGATCCACCCATCAGGATCCGGAGTTCCTGATGGAACAGATGGAACTGCGCGAGGCGCTGGGCGAGGTGCGCGAGCAGAGCGATCCGCTGGGGGCGCTGGATGGCCTGATGCGGCGCATCCAGGCGCGCCTCGATGCACTGGAGACCGAGCTGGCCGCGGTGCTGGCCGATGCGCAGGCGACGGATGCCGCGGCCGAGCTGGTCCAGCGCATGCAGTTCTTCCGCAAGCTGGAACAGGAAGCCGAGGCGCTGGAGACGGCGCTCGACGAATACTGAACAGATGCAAGCGCCGGCCGCAGGTCGGCCGGGACAGGACATGGCATTACTGCAGATATCGGAACCCGGGCAGTCGACGGCCCCGCACCAGCACCGGCTGGCCGCGGGCATCGACCTGGGCACCACCAATTCGCTGGTCGCCACCGTGCGCAGCGGGCAGGCGGAGACCCTGCCTGATGCGGCGGGTCGTCACCTGCTGCCCTCGGTGGTGCGCTACCTGCCCGACGGTCAGGTGGTGGTCGGCCACGAGGCGCTGGCGGCCGCGGCCGAGGACCCGCTGAACACCATTGCCTCGGTCAAGCGTTTCATGGGGCGTGGCGTGGAGGACGTGCGTCATCTCGGTAGCCGCCTGCCCTATGAATTCGTTGCAGGCGATTCCGGCATGCCGCGCATCCGTACCGTCGCCGGCGACGTCAGTCCGGTCGAGGTGTCGGCCGAGATCCTCAAGACGCTGCGCGAACGCGCCGAGCAGACACTGGGTGGCGAACTGGTCGGGGTGGTGATCACTGTGCCGGCCTATTTCGACGATGCGCAGCGCCAGGCGACCAAGGACGCCGCCCGCCTGGCGGGGCTCAATGTGCTGCGTCTGCTCAACGAGCCGACCGCCGCGGCCGTGGCCTATGGCCTGGACCGCAAGGGCGAGGGCGTGATCGTGGTCTACGATCTCGGTGGCGGCACCTTCGATGTCTCGGTGCTGCGCCTGAACAAGGGGGTGTTCGAGGTGCTGGCCACCGCGGGCGACACGGCGCTGGGTGGCGACGACATGGATCGTGCCATTGCCCGCTGGATCATGGCCCAGGCCGGCATCGCCGATGACGCCGATCATCACCAGATGCGCCGGCTGATGCGCGACGCCTGCGCCGCCAAGGAGGCGCTGACCGGGGCCGATCGCGTGCCGCTGGACATCGAGCTGGCCGATGACCGCCGCTGGCAGGGCGAGCTCAGCCGTGAGCAACTGAACGAACTGGTCGATCCGCTGATCAGCCGGACGCTGTCGCCCTGCCGCCGTGCCCTGCGCGACGCCGGCCTCAAGGCCGAGGATGTCCGCGAGGTGGTGATGGTCGGCGGCTCCACCCGGGTGCCGCGGGTGCGCGAGCGGGTGGGCGAATTCTTCGGCCGGCCGCCGCTGGTGGACATCGATCCCGACAGGGTGGTGGCCATCGGTGCCGCCATCCAGGCCGACATCCTGGCCGGCAACAAGCCCGAGGACGAGATGCTGCTGCTGGACGTGATCCCGCTGTCGCTGGGCATAGAGACCATGGGCGGGCTGGTGGAGAAGATCATTCCGCGCAATACCACCATCCCGGTGGCGCGTGCGCAGGAGTTCACCACCTTCAAGGACGGCCAGACCGCCATGGCCCTGCACGTGGTTCAGGGTGAGCGCGAACTGGTCAGCGACTGCCGGTCCCTGGCGCGCTTCGAGCTGCGCGGCATCCCGCCCATGGTGGCCGGGGCAGCGCGTATCCGCGTCACCTTCCAGGTGGATGCCGACGGCCTGCTCAGTGTCACCGCGCGCGAGCAGACCAGCGGGGTGGCGGCGAGCATCGAGGTGAAGCCTTCCTACGGCCTTTCCGACAGCGAGATCGAAACCATGCTGCGCGACTCCATGGAACACGCCAGCGACGACATGGTGGCCCGCCGGCTGCGCGAGCAGCAGGTGGAGGCCACGCGGGTGCTGGAGGCCCTGCGCGCGGCGCTGGCCGAGGATGGCGACCGTTTCTTGGATACCGACGAGCGCGCCCGCATCGAGCAGGCCGCCGCGGCCCTGGAAAGCGCTGCCGAGGGCGAGGATCCGGAGGCCATCAAGCGCGCCATCGAGGCGCTGGAAAAGGCCAGCGAGGCCTATGTGGCGCGGCGCATGGATGCCAGTATTCGCGCCGCCATGGCCGGACACAAGGTCGACGAATTCGAGTGAGAGACTGACATGACACGCATCATATTTCTGCCCCATGAGGAAATCTGTCCCGAGGGCGCGGTGGTCGAGGTCGAGCCGGGCACGACCATCTGCGACGCAGCGCTGGCCAACGGCATCGAGATCGAGCACGCCTGCGAGAAGTCCTGCGCCTGCACCACCTGCCACGTCTATGTCCGCGAGGGCGCCGACTCGCTCAACGAGCCGGAAGAGGACGAGGAGGACATGCTGGACAAGGCCTGGGGTCTGGATCCGGATTCGCGGCTGTCCTGCCAGGCGGTGGTCGGCGACAAGGAACTGGTGATCGAGATTCCCAAGTACACCATCAACATGGTGAGCGAGAATCACTGACGAGGAGACGCCCATGGGCCTGAAGTGGACCGATACGCTGGACATCGCCATTGCGCTGGACGAGGCACACCCGGACGTCGATCCGCTGCACGTGAATTTCGTGGAGCTGCGCAACTGGGTGATCGCGCTGGACGAGTTCGACGACGACCCCGACCGCTCCGGCGAGAAGATCCTCGAGGCCATCCAGATGGCCTGGATCGAGGAACGCGAGTGAGGCCGGGCGCCGCGATTGCCCGAAACCCCCTTGAGGGGTAAGATATTTCCCCAACTCGAATGATAAACCCGCGATTTATCGCGGGTTTATCCGTCTTGAGGCGGATACCTGCCTCGGGATCTTCCCTCAATCCAGATGATCGGAGTGAACATGGCGGTAGAACGCACCCTTTCCATCATCAAGCCCGATGCCGTGGCGAAGAACGTGATTGGAGAGATCTATAGCCGTTTCGAACGGAACGGGCTGCGTATCGTGGCAGCGAAGATGCTGCATCTGACCCGCGAGCAGGCGGGTGCCTTCTATGATGTCCATCGCGAGCGCCCCTTCTTTGGCGAACTGGTCGACTTCATGACCTCCGGCCCGGTCATGGTGCAGGTACTGGAAGGTGAGAATGCCATCGCCCGCAACCGCGAGGTGATGGGGGCCACCAACCCGAAGGAAGCCGCGCCCGGCACCATCCGCGCCGACTTTGCCCAGAGCATCGACGAGAACGCCGTGCACGGGTCCGATGCCCCGGAGACGGCGGCGCGCGAGATCGCCTTCTTCTTCAGCGAACTGGAACTGTGCCCGCGTACCCGCTGAGTGCGCGCTCCCCGAGGCCATGAGCGAGACACCCCGCAACCTGCTCGATCTCGATCGCGAGGCGCTGGCCGGCTGGTTTGCCGGGCAGGGCGAGAAGCCCTATCGCGCCCGGCAGGTGCTCAAGTGGGTCTATCACCAGGATGTGGACGACTTCGAGGGCATGACCAATCTCGGCAAGGCGCTGCGCGCGCGCCTCGCCGATGCCTTCGAGGTGCGGCTGCCGGAGATTGCCATGGACCGGGAATCGGCCGACGGTTCCCGCAAGTGGCTGTTCCGGCTCGCCGACGGCAACTGTATCGAGACCGTCTACATCCCCGACGGCGATCGTGGCACCCTGTGTGTGTCCTCGCAGGTGGGCTGCGCGCTGAACTGCACCTTCTGCTCTACTGCCACCCAGGGGTTCAACCGCAACCTGGATACCGCCGAGATCGTCGGCCAGGTGCTGCTCGCCCGGCGGCTGCTGGCGGCCAACAGCGAGCGCGAGCGGGTGCTCACCAATATCGTGATGATGGGCATGGGCGAGCCCTTGCTCAACTTCGACAACGTGGTGCGGGCCATGAACCTCATGCGCGACGACCTGGCTTTCGGCTTCGCCCGCAAGCGCATCACCCTCAGCACCTCCGGCATCGTGCCCGAGATCGATCGTCTCAAGTCGGTCTGCGACGTCAGTCTCGCGGTGTCGCTGCATGCGCCGGACGATGCCCTGCGCGACGAGCTGGTGCCGGTGAACCGCAAGTACCCGATCGCGGAGCTGCTGGATGCCTGCCGGCGTTACGTGGCCGGCGAGCCACGGCGCAAGATCACCTTCGAATACGTGATGCTGGACGGCGTCAACGACAGCGATCGCCATGCCCGGGCGCTGCTGCGGCTGATGCAGTCGGTACCCTCCAAGGTGAACCTGATCCCCTTCAACCCGTTCCCGCACACGCGCTACCGCCGCAGCCCGCAGGAACGCATCGACCGTTTCCGCGAGATTCTGTTCCGCGGCGGCATCACCACCATCACCCGCAAGACGCGCGGCGACGACATCGATGCCGCCTGCGGCCAGCTGGCCGGTGACTTTCAGGACCGCACCCGGCGTCGTATGGTACATCTGCGGAAGGTTGCCGAAGGGGGCAAGGGATGAGACGCATTCTGGCACTGCTGGTGCTGGCAGCACTGGTCGCCGGCTGCGCCGGCAACAGCACGCCGCGGCGCGGGCCGGACGGCCGCAGTCCCGCCGAGGTGAACGTGGAGCTGGGTGTGCGCTACATGCAGGCCGGCATGAAGGCGGTGGCGCTGGAGAAGCTCAAGAAGGCCATCGATCAGGACCCGCGATTGCCCAGCGCGCACAATGCCATTGCCGTGCTCTACCAGAACCTCGGTGAGGACGAGCTGGCCGAGGAGCACTTCCGCCGCGCCTTGCGGCTCGACCCCAAGTATTCCCAGGCGCACAACAACTTCGGCATCTTCCTGTGCAAAAAGGACCGCTGGTCGGAGGCAGAGCAACACTTCGTCGCCGCCGGCAGCGATCCTCTCTACGAACGCCCCGAGCTGCCCTACACCAATGCCGGCGTGTGCGCGGCCAAGGCCGGTGATCCGGTGAAGGCGGAGCACTACCTGCAGCAGGCGCTGAAGGCCAATCCGCTGTTTCCGATCGCACTGCGGGAGATGGCCCGGCTGACGCTGGAGAAGCGCGAGTACCTGCGGACGCGCGCCTACCTGCAACGCTATTCGGAAGTGGCGCGGCACACGCCAGAGACCTTGTGGATCGGCATCCAGGCCGAGCGCGCGCTGGGCGACAGGGATGCGGTCGCCAGCTATTCCCTGCTGCTGCGCAACAATTTCCCGGAGTCGGAACAGGCGCAGCGGCTGAGCCGGCCCGGCGCCAATGACTGAGACCGGCAGCGTCGAGCCCGGGGTGTCCGCGACAGGCGAGACGGCCGGGGCGCGGCTGCGTGCCGCGCGCGAGGCCGGCGGCCTGAGCATTGCCGACGTGGCCGCCCGCCTGCACCTCGACCTGAAGATCGTGGAGGCTCTGGAGGCGGGTGACGACAGTCGCCTGCCGGCGGCCATCTTCGTGCGCGGCTATCTGCGCAGCTATGCCCGGCTGGTGGGCGTGTCCGAGGCCGAGGTGCTGGGTTCCGCGCCGGCGGTGTCCGTGGCCGAGCCCCGGATCGCACCGGCGCTGGCCAGGCCGCGTCGCCGCCGCTTGCCGGCCCTCCCCTGGCAGGGCCTGGGGTTGATGGTGCTTGTGCTGGCACTGGGTGCCCTGGGCTATGCCCTGTTGCCGCCCCTGATCGAACACCTGACGAGTGACCGGGCGGCCGCGCCCGAGGACGCCACGCCGGATGCGAACACGCTGGCGCTGCCGGCGGCGCCCTTGCCGGTGCCGGCAGCGGTGCCCGCGTCCCTGCCCGAGGCGTCTGTCGAGGCCGCAACGGGTCCCGATCGGGCGCCAGAGGCGGCGAATGCGCTGCCGCTGGATACCGGCCCGGTAGCGGTTCCCGAGGCCGTGGCGGAGATCCCTGCGGCGCCGGAACCCCGGCCGCGCGAGACACGCCTCAGCCTGCGTCTGGACGAGGATGCCTGGATCGACATCCGCGATGCCAATGGACGCAAGCTTGCCTTCGGCCTGTTGCGTGCCGGCACCCGGCGGGAACTGCGGGGCGTGCCGCCGCTGCGACTGAAGATCGGCAATGCCGATGCCGTGCACCTGCAGGTGGACGGGCGCGACTACGATCTGAGTCCGCACATGCGCGGCGACGTCGCCCGCTTTCGGATCCAGGGCGAAGGCTGAACCGGATTCCAGCAACAGACCAGAGTCATGGCAAAGGGAAAACAGACACTCCAGGCCGTTCGCGGCATGAACGACATCCTGCCGGAGCAGACCCCGCGCTGGCAGCGGCTCGAGAACCGGGTACGGGACCTGCTCCAGTCCTACGGCTACCGGGAAATCCGCATGCCCATCGTCGAGAAGACGGAGCTGTTCAAGCGTTCCATCGGCGAGGTCACGGACATCGTCGAGAAGGAGATGTACACCTTCGAGGACCGCAATGGCGACAGCCTGACCCTGCGTCCCGAGGGCACGGCCGGCTGCGTGCGGGCCTGCATCGAGCACGGCCTGCTGCACAAGCAGACCCAGCGGCTTTGGTACATGGGGCCCATGTTCCGCCACGAGCGGCCGCAGAAGGGACGCTATCGCCAGTTTCACCAGATCGGCGTCGAGGCCTTCGGCATGCCCGGGCCGGACATCGACGCCGAACTGATCCTGATGACGGCGCGGATGTGGCGCGCGCTGGGGCTTGCCGACGTGCGGCTGGAGATCAATTCGCTGGGGTCCAGCGAGGCGCGCGCGGCCTACCGGCAGGTGCTGGTCGATTACCTCAAGGCCCATTACGACTGGCTCGACGAGGACAGCCAGCGCCGCCTCGAGAGCAATCCGCTGCGCATTCTGGACAGCAAGAACCCGGACATGCAGCAACTGATCGAGGATGCGCCGAAGCTGGCCGATCATCTCGACGACGAATCGCGCCGGCACTTCGAGGCCCTGCGGGGCCACCTGGATGCGGCGGGCGTTTCCTACATCGTCAACCCGCGGCTGGTCCGGGGGCTGGACTACTACTCGCGTACCGTGTTCGAGTGGGTCACCGATCGTCTCGGTGCCCAGGGCACCGTGTGCGCCGGTGGCCGCTACGACGGCCTGGTCGAATGGCTGGGCGGACGGCCGACGCCGGCGGTCGGCTTCGCCATGGGCATCGAGCGGCTGGTCGCCTTGCTGGAGGCGTCGGAGACGGAAGCGGTGGCATTGCGCCCCCACGCCTACCTGGTGCTGATGGGGGATGCCGCCATCGCCGCCGGCCAGGCGCTGGCCGAGCGGCTGCGCGACGCTGTGCCAGGGCTGGCCTTGCAGGTAAACTGTGGCGGCGGCAGCTTCAAGAGCCAGTTCAAGAAGGCCGATCGCAGCGGTGCCGAAGTGGCGCTGGTGGTCGGCGAGGACGAGCTGGCCGCGGGCCGGCTGGCCTTCAAGCCGCTGCGCGGGGACGCCGGACAGGAACATCTGGACGAGGCCGCGGCCATCGAGCGCCTGCGGCAACTGATCGATTGAGCGGAGAGCGACGTGGACGTCTACAAGACCGAAGAAGAACAGGGCGAGGCCCTCAAGAAATGGCTGCGCGACAATGGCGCGTCGCTGCTGACCGGCCTGCTGCTGGGTCTGGCGCTGCTGTTCGGCGGCAAGGCCTGGCTGCAGTACGGCGAGCGCAAGGCCGAGCAGGCTTCCAACCTCTACACCCAGCTCGCCATGGCCGTCGCCGCCAACGACGAGGCGGCCGCAACCAGCCAGTACGAAATGATCGTCAAGGACCATGGCGATTCCACCTATGCGGTGCTGGCCGCGCTGCAGATTGCCCGGCTGCACATGAGTCACGACAACGGCGTCGCCGCCGAGGCGACCCTGGAATGGGCGCTGGAGAACGCGAAGCCCGCGGAGCTGCGCGAGGTGACACGCGAGCGCCTGGTGCGCGCCGCCATCGGCAACGGCAATCTCGACCGTGCCGCCGCACTGCTCGCCGAACAGCCGGATCCCGCCTTTGCGGCCATCCATGCCGAACTCAGGGGGGATCTGTCCCTGGCGCGCGGCGATGCGGCAGCGGCTCACGCCGCCTATGAAGAGGCCCTGGCCGCGCTGCCCGAACAGGCGCAGATCCGGGGCCTGCTGGAGGCCAAGCGCGACGACGCCGTGCGGGCCCCGGATGGAGGGGCCTCGTGAGGCGGCTGGCCGGCTGGTTGTTGCCGCTGCTCGCGGCGGGGCTTTTGAATGGTTGCAGTTGGCTGCGCGGTGACGAGGACAATGTCGAGCCACCTGCCGAGCTGAAGGACATCACCCCGACCGTCAAGCTGGAACGGCTGTGGGCGGCGGATGTCGGCGACGGCGTCGACGAGCAGTTCCTGCGCCTGGTGCCCGCCGTCGATGGCGGGCGGGTGTTCGCCGCCGATCACGAGGGGCGCGTGGCTGCCTTCGAGGCCGCCAGCGGCAAGCCGGTCTGGGAAGTGAAGACCGGGATCCGCATCACGGGCGGTGTCGGTACCGGCGAGGGCCTGATCCTGGTCGGCGGCAGCGAGGCGGAGGTGGTGGCGCTGGACTGGCGCGACGGCAAGGAGGTCTGGCGCAGCCAGGCCAGCAGCGAGGTGTTGGGCGTGCCCGCGGCGGCGCGCGGCCTGGTGGTGGTGCAGTCGGTGGACGGCAACCTGACGGCGCTGGACGCGGCCACCGGCGCCCGGCGCTGGGTGTTCGACCGCTCGGTACCCGTGCTGTCGCTGCGCGGGACTTCGTCGCCATTGCTGATCGAGAGCTACGCCATCACGGGTCTGGCCAGCGGCAAGGCGGTGGCCGTGGAACTTGCACGTGGCCTGCCGATCTGGGAAACGGCGGTTGCCATACCGCGTGGCCGTTCCGAACTCGATCGCATGGTCGATATCGATGCCCCGCTGGCGCTGCGTGGCAGCCAGCTCTATGCGGTGACCTACCAGGGCCGGGTCGCGGCGCTGGACGGCCCCAGCGGGCGGCTGTTATGGGCGCGTGATATCTCGTCCGCCGCGGGCCTGGGCGTGGACGACCGCCAGGTCTATGTCTCCGACGACCAGGACCAGGTCTGGGCCTTCGATCGCCGCAGTGGCGCGGCCGTATGGAAACTGGACGACTTCCGCCGTCGCCAGCTCACCGCGCCGGCGGTGCTGGGCGACCATGTGGTGGTGGGCGATTACGAGGGCTATCTGCACGTCATCACCCGCGACGACGGGCGCATCGTCGGCCGTGCCCGTGTCGACAGCAAGGGCATCCTGGCACCGCCGCGGGTGGTCGATGACGTGCTCTATGTCTATGGCAACGGCGGGACCCTGGCGGCCTACGCCCTGAGATAGTCCCGGCCTCGAACTGGCACATGACCCATGCTTCCCGTGATCGCCCTGGTAGGGCGCCCCAATGTCGGCAAGTCCACGCTGTTCAACCGGCTCACCCGCAGCCGGGATGCGCTGGTGGCCGACCTGCCCGGACTGACCCGCGACCGCAAGTACGGCGAGGGCCGGCTGGGCGAGCGTCCCTATCTGGTGGTGGACACCGGCGGTCTCAGTGGTGACGAGGAAGGCATCGATGCGCTGATGGCGCAACAGTCGTGGCAGGCGGTGGAAGAGGCCGATGCCATCGTCTTCCTGGTCGACGCCCGCGACGGGCTCACCGCCGCCGACGAGGAGATCGCCGCGCGCCTGCGCCGAAGCCACAAGCCCGTGTTCCTGGCCGTCAACAAGGTCGACGGCCTCGACGAGCGGGTGGTGGATGCGGAATTTCACGCCCTCGGCCTTGGCCAGCCGCTCCGGCTCTCCGCCGCCCATGGCCAGGGTGTCCGCGTCCTGATCGACACCATGCTCGAGGCCGTGCCGGCCACCGAGGCCGAAACAGAGGCGCGGCGCGAGGAAGACCGGCGCATCCGCATCGCCTTCATCGGTCGCCCCAACGTCGGCAAGTCCACGCTGCTCAATCGCATCATCGGCGAGGAGCGGGTGGTGGCATACGACCAGCCGGGCACCACGCGCGATGCCATCTTCGTGCCCTTCGAGCGCGACGGGCAGGCCTACACCCTGATCGATACCGCCGGGGTGCGGCGCCGCGCGCGTGTCCACGAGGCAGTGGAGAAGTTCAGCGTCATCAAGGCGCTGCAGGCCATGGAGGTGGCGCATGTCACAGTGCTGGTGCTGGACGCGCGTGCCGGCATCGGCGACCAGGACGCCACGCTGGCCGGGCTCGCCGCGGAGGCCGGGCGGGCGCTGGTGGTGGCGGTGAACAAGTGGGATGGCCTGTCGCCCGAACAGCGTGACCGCGTGCGTGCCGACATCGAACGCAAGCTGCCCTTTCTCGGTTTTGCCGAGCTGCACTTCATTTCTGCACTGCACGGGACCGGCGTGGGCGATCTGTTCGATGCCGTGAAGCGCGCCTACCGTTCCGCGACCGTGGATCTTTCCACCTCGGAGCTGACCCGACTGCTGGAGCAGGCCGTGACCGAGCACCAGCCGCCGCTGGTACGGGGCCGGCGCATCAAGTTGCGCTATGCGCACCAGGGTGGCCAGAATCCGCCATTGATCGTGATTCACGGCAACCAGACCGAGCGGGTGCCCGATGCCTACCGCCGCTACCTGGTGAACTTCTTTCGCCAGCGCCTGAAACTGGTCGGTACGCCGGTGCGGGTCGAATTCCGCAGTGGCGAGAATCCCTACGAGGGCAAGCGCAACAGGCTCACGCCGCGGCAGATGCGCAAGCGCAAGCGGCTGGTCAGGCACGTCAAGCGCGGTCGCTGAGGGCAGGAGAACCAAGCCTGGTCCCGGTCAAGAACTAAGGCGGTGGGTCCGCCAGATAATGGCACACGGGTCGTTGCCGGGCGCATCTTCCATGGGACAGGGGGTGATACATGTCAGCCGAAAGACCGCCGTTTCATCTCGCCTTCCCGGTCACGGATCTGGTCGCCACCCGTGCCTTCATGGTTGAAGTGCTGGGCTGTGGCGTGGGCCGGGAATCGGAGCGCTGGATCGACTTCGACTTTCACGGGCACCAGGTGACCGCGCACCTGGTCGATGCCGCCGAGGACGCGCCGGCGATCAACCCGGTGTCGGGCCATGCCATCCCGGTGCGTCACTTCGGCCTGGTGCTGGCCTGGGATGCCTGGCGGGCACTGGTCGCACGACTGCGCGCGGCGGGCGTGCCCTTCGCGGTGGAACCGCATATCCGTTTTCCGGGCGAAGCGGGCGAGCAGGCAACACTGTTCGTGGTCGAGCCGGGCGGCGGCAACGCTATCGAGTTCAAGGCGTTTCGGGATCCGCGGCGCCTGTTCGCACGGGAGTAGACCATGGATCGAAGGCAGCACTGGGAGCAGGTCTACCAAAACAAGACGCCGGAATCGGTCTCCTGGTTCCAGCCCGATCCGGTGCTGTCGCGTCAGCTCATCGAGGCCACCGGTGTCGGAACGAATGACGCCATCATCGATGTCGGTGGCGGCGCTTCGCGACTGGTGGACTGCCTGCTGGAGGCGGGCTACCGGGATGTGAGTGTGCTCGACATTGCCCCGTCCGCGCTGGCCCACGCGCAGCAGCGACTCGGTGAGGCCGCCGAGGCCGTCACCTGGATCGAGGCCGACATCACCCGCTTCGTGCCGCCGAAGCGCTACGCATTGTGGCACGATCGCGCCGCGTTCCACTTTCTCACGGATGCGCAGGACCGCGAACGCTACCGGGAAGCCCTGTTCGAGGGGCTTGCGCCCGAAGGACACCTGATCATTGCGGCCTTTGCCCTCGACGGGCCGATACGCTGCAGCGGACTGGACATCGTGCGTTACGACAGCAAGGGTCTGCAGAGCATACTGGGTCCTACGTTTCGCTTGCGTGACAGTGTTCAAGAAATCCATTGCACGCCGAGCGGTGGTGAACAGAAATTCGGCTACCACTGGTTTCAGCGCATTTCCTGAAGCAGTCGTCACGGAGTCTGTGACGCGACTCTCGAAGATTCCGGCAACGCCGGCCGAAGCCTGAGAGCAGGGCGCGGAGTCACCGCGCCATTCCCTCACGGATTCGGCAGGAGTTGTCCATGACCCGCAGAGCCTTCCTTCCTTCGCTCGTTTCGCTTTCCATCCTCGCCGCGCTTGGCGCGCCGCCTGCGGTGCAGGCCGATGCGCCCGAGAAGGGCTACGCCCGCCTGCTGATCACGGTCAAGCCCGGTGTACATCGAGGACAGTTGTTCACCGAGATGCACAAGCATGGTGCCAGCGAGGAGGCCGTGATCGAACGCCTGCGCATGCGGCTGGCCAGGGTCCCTGAACACCGTGCGCAACGCATCCTTGAACGCCTGAAGCGACATCACCTCATCGAACACATCGAGATCGACCGGTCGGCGCAGCTGGCGGCGACCATCCCCGACGATCCGCGCTACGGCGACGAGTGGCATCTGCAGAAGATCGGGGCGGCCTCGGCCTGGGATGCCTCGCTGGGCAATGGCGTGGTGGTGGCGGTGCTCGACACCGGCGTCAATGACGCCCACGAGGACCTGGTGGGCAAGGTGCTGCCGGGCTGGAACTCGGCCGACGGCAGCGGCGACTACAGTGACATCCAGGGACATGGTACCCTGGTTGCGGGGGTTATCGCCGCCGCCAGCAACAACAGCCGCGGCGTTGCGTCCCTGGCCTGGAATGCGCAGATCCTCCCCGTGCGCGTGACCAATCGCAGCGATGGCATGGCCTATGTCAGCGACATCGCCCGGGCCATCACCTGGGCCGCGGACCAGGGCGCGGACATCGCCAACATCAGCTACGACGTGGCCGGCAGCCCGGCAGTCATGGACGCGGCGGCCTACATGCGCAGCAAGGGCGGGCTGGTGGTGGTTGCCGCCGGCAACACGGGTTCCGATCCCGGTTTCTCGCCCAGCCCGGACCTGCTGGTGGTCTCGGCCACCAACAGCGGCGACAGCCTGACCAGCTGGTCCAGCTACGGCAATTACGTGGATCTGTCCGCGCCGGGCGCGAGCATCCTGACCACCGCGCGCGGTGGCGGTTACAAGGCCGTGTCCGGCACCTCCTTTGCCAGTCCCATGGCTGCCGGGCTGGCGGCGCTGCTGCGCGCCATCAATCCGGCCTATACGCCGGCCGAGCTGGAGGCGCTGCTGATGAATTCGGCAGTGGATCTCGGCGCTGCGGGCACCGACCCGCTCTACGGCGCCGGGCGCATCGATGCCTCGGGTGCCGTTCAGCTGGCCCTGGCGCAGGCGCCGGGTGACAGCGAGCCGCCCGTGATCCAGGACATGCAGCCGGTTTCGGGTGCGGTGGTCAGCGGCAGCGCCGTGACCGTTCTGGTGGACGCCAGCGACAACGAGGATGTCGCTTCAGTGGAACTGCTTGTCAACGGCAGCTCGTATGCCACCGATTACCAGGCACCCTATGAATTCAGCTGGGATTCGACCAGGGTCGCCGACGGTGCGGTGACCCTGGAGGCGCGGGTCAGCGATGCTGCCGGCAATGTCGCCACGGTGCAGCGTCAGGTCACGGTGGCCAACGCTGGTGCGGATACGGTCGCCCCCACGGTGAGCCTGCGCAGCCCGGTCGAGGGTGCCGAACTCAGCGGCCGGGTACGGCTGCGGGCACGCGGTTTCGATGATGTCGCCGTGGTGCGCATGGAGGCCTGGATCGACGGCAAACTGCACTGCAGCAAGGCACGTACCCGGCTGGCCTGCGCCTGGAAGACGCAGTTCACCAGTCCGGGGCTGCACGATGTGACGGTCGTCGCCTACGACGCCGCCGGCAATCGCGGTGAGACCAGCGTGCAGGTGAATGTGGTCGCGACTACCGCGAGCAACTGAGGTGAATCAGACCGGCTGGGCCCAGGCCTGGCCGGCCTTGCGCCGGTCCGGCAGGCTGCGCCGGTCCCGGGCCGAGCCGAAGCGCAGGGCGTGGCGGCGGTCCGGCATGCGCCGGCGCGGCGTGGGGCCGCGGCGTTCGAGCAGGCCGCGATAGGTGCACAGGCAACGCGCCGCATCGCAGCCGGCGACAGGCAGCGCCGGTGCCTGGTCGAGCGGATAGGCGCGGTTTTCGTGCATGAGAATGGCGCTGCAACAGACCGAGTCGGGCGGGGTGTGGATGCGCACGCCCCAGTACAGCCCGCTTTCCATCAGGGTCTGCAGCGGCTTGCGCGGTTCCACGTCGATCGATGCTGTCGCGCGTCGACGCAGGCGCCAGCGGCGAAAAACCTCGCCCGCCCGGCGCCAGGGCCGCCAGCGCATGAGCAGCAGGCCGGCCAGTGCCGCCACCAGGATCAGTCCCCATTCGGTCTGGTTCAGCCCCGGCATACTTTCCCCCTCCGAATCCTTGTTGTTTTTTCTCATTCTAGCAGTCTCGGCGGCCCCGGCCAGTTCCCTCGGGGTGAGGGGAGAAACTCAGGCAGAATCAGTCGGGTAGTCCTTGATGTGCAGGCGGGGCCAAGCGCCTGGGCCGGCCAGGCGCGCGGCAGGGTGGCGGCTTGACCTGCGTCAAGGATGTGGCGCGCCGGACTGGCACACTGCTTCCAGAGGCTCACAAACCCACTACAGGAGGTCATCCATGAATCGGCAGCAGACGGCACAGTGCGGCTGGCACCGTTTCTTCCAGGTCAATGTTGTGCTCGGCCTGACCTTGTTCGCGGCCATGGTCTATGCCATCGCCACCGGTGACTACGCCACCATCGCCGAGCGCCGCGAGGCGGAGTCGGTGTTCAATGTCTTCTCCATCGGCGGTCTCGTCTACGCCGCGACCTTTTTCGCAGTGGACTTCTTCCTGCGGCCGCTGGTCTGCGATCGCCAGTCCTGAATCTGGCCCGCATGTTTCACCAGGGCGGAAGCGGGCGGCAGGCCAGCCATCATCCGCAGCCCCTGGTGAAACATGTGGGCAAGCCGGTCACCGCTGCCCGCCCAGCAGGTGCAGTGGCGGGTGGCGCACCACCCGGCGGCCGGTCAGCAGCCCCAGCGCGAGGGTGAGCAGGACGCCGGCCGCCGGGATCAGCAGCCAAGGGAGGGGGCGCAGCCGCGGCGCCAGGTCCAGGCCACGGGCGTAGACAAGCGCCAGCAGCAGTTCGCTGCCCACGGCCGCCAGGCCGCCGGCGATCAGGCCCAGCAGCAGGAACTCCCACAACTGCCAGGCACGGATGCGCGCGCGGGTGGCGCCGAAGCTGCGCAGCAGGGCGCCGGTGCGCAGACGCGCATCCAGCGTGGCCAGTGTCACCGCCGCCAGCACCAGCAGGCCGGCGGCGAGCACGAACAGCAGCAGCACCGTCATCGCCGCCAGGGCATGGTCCAGCAGACCCTGCACCTGCGCAATCATGCGATCCACCTCCAGCAGGGTGACATTGGGGAAGGCGGCCACCAGCGGTCCCAGCAGATGCTTGTTCCCGGGTTCGATGCGAAAGGCGGTGAGCCAGGTCTGCGGCAAGCCGTCGAGCACGCCCGGCGGAAAGATCATGTAGAAGTTCGGCCGGAAGGATTCCCAGTCCACTTCCCGGATGCTGGTGACGGTCGCCGTGAGCTGGCGGCCGCCAATGGTGAAGGTGAGCCGGTCACCGAGCCCGATGCCCAGCCGGTGCGCCAGCCGTGATTCCACCGAGACCTCCGCTGTGTCAGCGCTACCGAACCAGCGGCCGGCGACGAGCCGGTTGCCTTCCGGCAGATGGTCCTGCCAGGTGAGATTCAGCTCCCGGCGCAGCGCCTCGTCGTTGCCTTCCTCCTTGGTTACCGCCGCGCGCATGGGTTGACCGTTGCGCGCCACCAGCCGGCCGCGCACGATCGGATACAGGCCGCTGTGAGCGATGCCTGCGGCGGCCAGTTGCTGCGCGAAGGGCTCGACCTGGTGGTCGAGGAGGTTGAGTGCGAAGTGATTCGGTGCGTCCGGCGGCAGTCGGGTCTGCCAGTCGCGAATCAGGTCGGCACGCAGCACCAGTGCCAGCGCCAGCACCAGCAGGGTGAGGGTGAAGCCCAGCAGCTGGGCGCTGGTCAACCAGGGCTGGCTGACCAGGCCACGGCGGGCCAGCCGGGGCGCGAAGCCCGCCGGCCAGGGCGCGCGGGCGAGCAGCGCCAGCAGGCCGCGGATCGCGGCCAGGCCGAGCAGGGCCGCCGCGGTCAGGCCGCCCAGCAGCAGGGCCGCGAGCCGGACATCCCCGAGCTGCGCCAGCAGCAGGCCGGCGACCAGCGCCAGTGCGCTGCCGCGGGTCAGCCAGGCATTCACCGGCGTCGGGGTCAGCTCGCGATCGAGTACCCGCAGTGCCGGCGTGCGCGGCAGGCTGAGCAGGGGCGGCAGCGCGAAGGCCAGCAGCATCAGCGGTGCCAGCAGCAGGGCGAACAGCAACCGCCCGGCGGACAGCTCGGCCGGTGCCTGCGGAATGCGTTCGCCCAGCCAGGCGAACAGCCCCGCCTGCAGGCCCCAGCCCAGCAGGCAGCCGAGCATGCCCGCCGCCAGCCCCAGCATCAGGTATTGCAGCAGGAACAGGCGCAGGATGCGGCGTGCCGGGTGGCCGAAGCAGCGGATCAGTGCCGCGCCGTCCAGGTGCCGGCGGGCATGGCGGCGGGCGGCCAGGCCGATGGCGACGCCGGCCAGGGCCACCGTCGCCAGGCTGGCCAGGCTCAGGAAGCCCTCGGCTCGCTGCAGGGCATCGCCGACCAGGGGACGGCCGCTGCGCACGTCGACCAGCGTCTGTCCCGGCGCGAGCTGCGGCGTCAGCCAGGCCTTCCAGGCCTCGAGCGCCGGCCGCGGGCCCGCGACGAAGTGGCGCCAGTGCACACGGCTGCCGGGCTGCACCACGCGGGTCGCGGGCAGGTCGTCGAGGTGCATCAGGAGGCGTGGCGACATGTTGAAGAAGTCGCCCGACCGGCTCGGCTCGTGGCCGAGAAAGGCGACCACGCGCAGGGTCGCGGCCCCCACCTGCAGCGCATCGCCGATGCCGACGCCGAGCAGGCTGCCCAGCCGGGCCTCGATCCAGACCGTGCCCGGCCGTGGCGGTGTCGCCGGGCGGTCCTCGCCATGGGGCGTTGCTGCGCTGCGCGATTCGCCGCGCAGGGGAAAGGCGTCGTCGACGGCACGCACGCTGGCGAGCTGGAAGGCCTCGCCCGTGCTGACCACGCTGGCGAATTCCAGCGTGGCCGACCGCGCCAGACCGAGCGCCGTCGCCCGCTGCAGCCAGTCCTCGGGGACCGGCGTCGGGCTGCGCAGCACCAGGTCGGCCCCCAGCAGCTCCGTGCCCTGCAGCGACAGCCCCCGCTGCAGGCGATCGGCGGCGAGCCCGATCAGCAGGGTCACCGCCACGGCCAGCACCAGGCTGGCGGCGAGCAGTTGCAGCTCGCCGGCACGCGCATCGCGCGCCAGCCAGCGCAGGGCCAGTCTTGCGTCGCTGCGCACGGCCTCAGGCCACCAGCCGGCCGCCGTCGAGTGCCAGTTGCCGATCGCAGGCCGCGGCCAGCCGCGCGTCGTGGGTGACCAGCATCAGGGTGGTGCCGCGGTCGCGGTTCAGCGCCAGCAGCAGGTCGGCGATGCGCTGCCCGGTGGCGGTGTCCAGGTTGCCGGTGGGCTCGTCGGCGAACAGGATGGCGGGTTCCAGTACGAAGGCGCGGGCGACGGCTACCCGCTGCTGTTCGCCGCCGGACAACTGGTGCGGGTAATGGGCCGCGCGCGCCGCGAGTCCGACCCGGTCCAGCCAGTCGCGCGCCACCGCCCCGGCATCGCGGCGGTCCAGCAGTTCCAGAGGCAGCAGCACGTTTTCCAGCGCGGTCAGATTGGGCAGGAGCTGGAAGGACTGGAACACGAAGCCCACCCGTCCCAGCCGTACCGCGGCGCGGCCGTCCTCGTCCAGCGCCGTGATATGCTGGCCGTCCAGTACCACCGAGCCGCTGCTGGGCACGTCGAGCCCGGCCAGCAGACCGAGCAGGGTGGACTTGCCGGAGCCCGACGGCCCGACCACGGCGCAGCTCTCGCCGCGATTCACGGCCAGGCTGATGTCGTCGAGTATGGTGAGTTCGCCGTCGGGGGTGGATACCCGCTTGCCGAGTCGATCCGCGGAGATCAGGATGTCGTCCTTCATGCGTGCCCTGTGTATCTGGGTGCTCCTGCTGGGTACGTTACCCGTTCCCGCGAGCGCGCGCACCCTGCTGGTGCTGGGGGACAGCCTGAGCGCGGCCTACGGATTGCCCGAGGCGGCGGGCTGGGTGGCGCTGCTGGCCGGGCGGCTGCCCGGTGATCGTGTGGTCAATGCCTCGGTGAGCGGCGAGACCACCGCCGGCGGGCTGGCGCGCCTGCCGGCACTGCTGGAGCAGTGGCGGCCCGACTGGGTGTTGCTGGAACTGGGCGGCAACGACGGCCTGCGCGGCCTGCCGCCGGCGCATACCCGCAACAACCTCGCGCGCATGATCGAACTGTCGCGTGCCGCCGGTGCAAAGGTGCTGCTGATCGGCATCCGCCTGCCGCCCAACTATGGCCAGGCCTATGTGCAGGCCTTCGAGCGCATCTATCCCGAACTCGCCGAAAGCCACGAGGTTCCGCTGGTGCCCTTCCTGCTCGAGGGCGTGGCCACCCGACCGGAACTGATGCAGCCCGACGGCATCCATCCCCGCGCCGAGGCGCAGCCGCTGATGCTGGAGAACGTGTGGCAGATACTGGCGCCGCGGCTGGGCGTGGCCGGGGAAGCGGCCGCAAGCGATGCGGGGGGCTGACCGCTACAGCGCGCGCAGGTCGGCGCCGCCATTGAGCCAGGTCGCCCATTGCGCGTGCACCGAGATGTCCACGCCCTCGGCCCTTGCCTTCTGTTGCAGCAGGGTCTGCAGGTCCTGAAGCAGCTCGGAGTCCATGAGTTCCATGTTCTCAGGCAGCTGGGCGTGCAGCGTGCGATAGACGTTCTTGAGGTCTTCCAGCGGATAGTCGGCAAGGCTTCGGCGCACGGTGGTCTTCCCGGGATTGATTTGCCCTCAGCCTGCCGCCCCGATTGACGGAGATCAAGTTTCCCTCACCCTCGTGTGGTAGCCGGTTGCAGGCTACAAAGGGTCAGGGGTTCGCTTCGAGCAGCAACGAGGGGTCGACGCGGGCGTCGTTGAGGCTCACGCTCCAGTGCAGGTGTGGGCCGGTGACCCGGCCGGTACTGCCGACGGTGCCGATGACCTCGCCGCGCGCCACCGCCTGCCCGGGCCGGACCTGGATATGGTCCATGTGGCAGTACATGCTGACCAGGCCCTGGCCGTGGTCGATGAACACGGTATTGCCGTTGAAGAAGAAATCCCCCGTATCCAGCACCACCCCCGGTGCCGGGGCCTGAACGGGCGTGCCGCGGGGCGCGGCCAGATCGAGCCCGCTGTGGGGCTTGCGCGGCTGCCGGTTGAAGAAGCGGCGCAGGCCGAAGGGGCTGCTCACCGGCCCGTTCACCGGCAGCGTGAAGTTCAGTTCCGGCTGTCTGCCCTCGGTAAAACGCGCAAACGCGGCGCGGATGCGTTTCTCTTCCTTGCGGATACGCGCCAGGTCTTCGGCGTTGGGATTGACCTTGCGTTTGTTCTCGATGGTCAGGTACTGGCTCTCGTAGTCCTTGTCGCGGATCTCGAAGGCCAGTTGCCGGGTGCGGCCATCGCTGCCGGTGACTGCCAGCGTCGCCGCTCCGGGGCGCGCGGCGAGCGGGATGCCGACCACGGCATGCCACTGCCCTGCTTCGGCCACCACCAGCACCGGTCGTTCGCGATAGCGTACGGCGGCGGGGCGCTCGCTGCCCAGGGCGACGACTGCGACGCCGCCGGGGACGGGCTCGGCGCGGGGCAGGGCAAGGACTACGCTGCTCACGCCGAGCAGCAGGCAGGCAAGCAGGACTGTTATCCGGCCTGGCATGAAGTGCTGACAAACATCCTGCAATCCGGATGGAACCCGGTGTGTCATTGGCGATTCCGGACAGCGCTTCGCTTCACTCATGGCCACGGCATCCACTGTATCCACTATATCCACGGAAAGGATGATCGGGCGCTCGCAGCGGCGCAACAGACCTCGCGAGCGACAGTTTCCGTGGGTCCGGTGGGTTCGGTGGCTATCACGCATGAACGCCTGGGCAAGTATCCCGTAGTCCGGATGAACGCCCGCGGGCCGTGATCCGGGAAATGCCTTCGCCTTCATTCCGGCTCGCTCCCGTTGACCGTGCAGTGCAGGCGGCCGCGCGCCAGCCGCGCCGTGACCGCCTCGCCCGGCGCGACCGCGCGCGCATCGCGCAGGATGATGCCGTCGGCATCGCGGAGCACGATGGCATAGCCGCGGTCGAGCGTTGCCAGCGGACTCACCGTGTCCAGCTGGCGCGCTGCGGTGGTGAGGCGGGCGCGCGCCAGTTCCAGCCGGCGGCGGGTGCCCTGGCGCAGCCTGTGCTGCAGATCGCAGCAGCGCTCCTCCAGCCGGATCAGCCGCGGCGCCGGACTGTGGCGGTGCAGGGCCTGGATCAGGGTGTCCAACCGTGCGCGGCGGGCACGGAGGCGGCCCTGCAGGGCGCGCCCCAGCCGTTGTTCGAGTTCGTCCAGGCGCTGCGTCCACTGCAGCAGGCGCTGGCCCGGATGCTGCTGGGACAGCCGCCGTGCCAGATAGTCGAGGTGACGTCGTTCCCGCGCCAGCCGCTCGCGGAGCGTGCGCGCCAGCCGCCGCTCCAGGCCCAGGAACTGCTGGGCCAGTTCGCGCGCATCGGGCGAGACCAGCTCTGCCGCTGCCGAGGGTGTGGGCGCGCGGCGGTCGGCGACGAAGTCGGCGATGGTGAAGTCGATCTCGTGGCCGACCGCGCTGACCACCGGAATCTCGCACCCGGCAATGGCGCGGGCGACGATTTCCTCGTTGAAGGCCCAGAGGTCTTCCAGCGAGCCGCCGCCGCGGCCGATGATGAGCACGTCGCAGTCGCGCCGGCGGTCGGCCAGCCGGATGGCTGCGGCGATGCGCGCGGCCGCACCCTCGCCCTGCACCGGCACCGGGTACACCAGCACCGGGATGGCCGGGAAGCGCCGCTTCAGCACGCTGAGGATGTCGCGGATGGCAGCGCCGGTGGGCGAGGTGATGATGCCTATGCGACGCGGCAGGGCCGGCAGCGGGCGCTTGCGCGTCTCGTCGAACAGGCCCTCGGCCGCGAGCTTCTGCTTGAGCCGCTCGAAGGCCCGGCGCAGGGCGCCGTCGCCGGATTCCTCCAGGTGCTCGACGATGAGCTGGTAGTCGCCGCGCGGCTCGTACAGCGACACGCTGGCGCGCACCAGCACCTGCATGCCGTCCTCGGGCACGAAGCCCAGCCCCCGGCTGCGGTTGCGAAACAGCGCGCAGCGCACCTGGGCACGGGCGTCCTTGAGGGTGAAGTAGAGGTGGCCGGAGGCGGGACGGGCGACGTTGGAAAGCTCGCCCTCCACCCAGATCAGCGGATAGTGGGCGGACAGCAGGTCGCGCACCTCGGCGTTGAGGCGCGATACCGTGAACACGTCGCGGGTTCCCCCGGCTGCGGGGCCGACATTCATGAGGGCATCATACCGCTATCGGCGCTGGCCGGGAAAATCCTTTCAAAGCAGTTGCTTGTGTTCTTCAGGGCGGACGTCGGGCGGTGCCGGCCCGGTTTACCCGCGGCCCGCACCTACCTATAATGGCGGGCTTCATCCCAGCCAGTCTGACGGACCCGCCTCCATGCTGCGAATAGCCGAAGAAGCCCTGACTTTCGACGACGTCCTGCTCATCCCGGCACGCTCCGATATTCTGCCGCGCGACGTCGACCTGCGCACGCGCCTGACCCGCGAGATAGAGCTCAACATCCCGCTGGTGTCGGCGGCCATGGATACGGTGACCGAGGCCCGGCTGGCCATTGCCCTGGCGCAGGAGGGGGGCATCGGCATCATCCACAAGAACATGACGACCGAGCAGCAGGCCGACCAGGTGCGGCAGGTGAAGAAGTTCGAGGCCGGTGTCATCAGCGATCCCATCACCGTCTCGCCCGACACCAGCATCCGCGAGGTACTGGCGCTGACCCGGATGCACAACATCTCCGGCGTGCCGGTGGTGGACGGCAAGGACCTGGTCGGTATCGTCACCAATCGCGACCTGCGCTTCGAAACCCGCTACGACAATCCCGTCTCCACCATCATGACCCCGCGCGACAAGCTGGTGACGGTGAAGGAGGGGGCCGAGGCCGACGAGATTCTCAGGCTGCTGCACGAGCACCGTATCGAGAAGGTGCTGGTGGTGGACGAGGAGTTCCGCCTGCGGGGGCTGGTGACGGTGAAGGATATCCAGAAGGCCTCCGACAAGCCCAATGCCTGCAAGGACTCCCAGGGCCGGCTGCGCTGCGGGGCCGCCGTGGGTGTCGGCGCCGGCACGGACGAACGCGTGGAGGCGCTGGTGGCGGCCGGCGTGGACGTGATCGTGGTCGACACTGCGCACGGCCACTCGAAGGGCGTGCTGGACCGGGTCGCCTGGGTGAAGAAGAAGTTTCCGGACGTGCAGGTCATCGGCGGCAACATTGCCACCGCCGAGGCCGCGCTGGCGCTGGTCGAGGCCGGGGCCGATGCGGTCAAGGTCGGCATCGGGCCGGGTTCCATCTGCACCACCCGCATCGTCGCGGGCGTGGGGGTGCCCCAGATCAGCGCCGTCGGCAATGTTGCCGCCGCGCTCAAGGACAGCGGGGTGCCGCTGATCGCCGATGGCGGCATCCGCTATTCCGGCGACATGGCCAAGGCCGTTGCCGCCGGCGCCCATGCCATCATGGTCGGCAGCATGTTTGCCGGCACCGAGGAGGCGCCGGGCGAGGTCGAGCTGTACCAGGGCCGCTCCTACAAGTCCTATCGCGGCATGGGCTCCCTGGGCGCCATGGCCGGCCAGCAGGGTTCCAGCGACCGCTACTTCCAGGAAGGCAGCGACGCCGAGAAACTGGTGCCCGAGGGCATCGAGGGCCGCGTCCCCTACAAGGGGCCGCTGCAGCCGGTCATCCACCAGCTGCTCGGCGGCCTGCGCTCCAGCATGGGCTACACCGGCTGCGCCACCATCGAGGAAATGCGCACCAAGCCGCAGTTCGTGCGTGTGACCGGCGCCGGCATGACCGAGAGCCACGTCCACGACGTGCAGATCACGAAAGAGGCGCCGAACTACCGCGTTTGAGCGTGGGGCGGGTGCTGTTGTATCACCGCTTTCCCGACAGTCAATGTCGGATGGGCAAAGGCGCAGGGCGCCGTGCCCATCATGAGCGCTGCGTATGGTCGCCCGTCCTGTAACCTGTGTCCGACAACATGACCGATATTCATGCCCACCGCATCCTGATCCTGGACTTCGGATCCCAGTACACCCAGCTCATCGCCCGCCGGGTGCGCGAGATCGGCGTCTACTGCGAGATCCATCCCTGGGACATGGACGAAGCGGACATCCGCACCTTCCACCCGAAGGGCATCATCCTGTCCGGCGGGCCGGAGACGGTCACCGCGGAGGAAGCGCCGCGTGCGCCGCGGCTGGTGTTCGAGCTGGGCGTGCCGGTGCTGGGCATCTGCTACGGCATGCAGACCATGGCCGCGCAGCTCGGCGGCAAGGTCGAGCACTCCGACCGCCACGAATACGGCTATGCCCAGGTACGCGCGCGCGGCCATACCCGGCTGCTGCGCGACATCGAGGACCACACCAGCGCCGAGGGCTACGGCCTGCTCGACGTCTGGATGAGCCATGGCGACCGCGTGGTCGGGCTGCCGCCCGGCTTCAGGCTGATGGCCAGCACCGAGTCCGCCCCAATCGCCGGCATGGCCGACGACAGCCGCGGCTTCTATGGCGTGCAGTTCCATCCCGAGGTCACCCACACCCGCCAGGGCGGCCGCATCCTCAAGCGCTTCGTGGTCGACATCTGCGGCTGCGACGCGCTGTGGACGCCGGGCAACATCATCGAGGACAGCATCGAGACCATTCGCAGCCAGGTCGGTAACGAGGCGGTGCTGCTCGGCCTGTCCGGCGGCGTGGACTCCTCCGTGGTCGCGGCCCTGCTGCACCGCGCCATCGGCGACCAGCTCACCTGCGTGTTCGTGGACAACGGCCTGCTGCGTCACCAGGAAGGCGACCAGGTCATGGCGACCTTCGCCGAGCACATGGGCGTGCGCGTGATCCGGGTCGATGCCGAGCACCGCTTCCTGCACGCGCTCAAGGGTGTCACCGATCCCGAGCAGAAGCGCAAGATCATCGGTAACCTGTTCATCGAGGTGTTCGAGGAAGAGGCGGAAAAGCTCAAGGACGCGCAGTGGCTGGCGCAGGGCACCATCTATCCCGATGTCATCGAATCCGCCGGTGCCCGCACCGGCAAGGCCCATCTCATCAAGTCCCACCACAATGTCGGTGGCCTGCCCGAGCACATGAAGCTCAAGTTGCTGGAGCCCCTGCGCGAGCTGTTCAAGGACGAGGTGCGCAAGCTCGGCGTGGAACTCGGCTTGCCCTATGACATGGTCTACCGCCATCCCTTCCCCGGCCCGGGCCTTGGGGTGCGCATCCTCGGCGAGGTGAAGAAGGCCTATGCCGACACCCTGCGCCTGGCCGACCACATCTTCATCGAGGAATTGCGCAAGGAAGGGCTGTACGACTCGGTCAGCCAGGCCTTCGCCGTGTTCCTCCCCGTCAAGTCGGTGGGCGTCACCGGCGACGGCCGTCGCTACGATCATGTCGTCGCCCTGCGCGCTGTCGAGACCATCGACTTCATGACCGCCCGCTGGGCGCATCTTCCCTACGAGTTCCTCGACCACGTCTCCCGGCGTATCGTCAACGAGATCCCCGGCGTGTCCCGCGTCGTCTACGACGTCACCGGCAAGCCGCCGGGGACGATTGAGTGGGAGTGACCGGTACTCACAGGCAACGTCTCGCACCGGACCCGGGTCTGGCAGCGCCCGCTGGAGGGATGGCGTCTGCGGTCTTGCCTCAGCAGACAGAGAGTTGATTGCGGCCAGCCTCTTTTGAGCGGTACAGGGCGGTGTCGGCCCGTTCGAGGATGCGCTGCATGTCCAGATCGTTGCCGGCAGCCGTGAGCCCCATGCTGGCGGTGACCGGTATGTCGTCGTCGCGGTGGCTGTTCCGTATGGCTTCGAGCAGGCGCTCGGCAAAGTGGCGGGCGCCATCGATCCCGGTATCGGGAAACAGCAGGCCGAACTCCTCGCCGCCCAGGCGGCCGGCGATGTCGCATTTCCTCACCGTGGTGTCCAGAAGCGCCGATACCCGCTGCAGTACGGCATCGCCTGCCGTGTGGCCGTGGGTGTCATTGATCCGCTTGAAGTGGTCGAGGTCGATGAGCAGCAGGCAGAGTTCGCCTCCTGTCCGTTCCAGGCGCGCCAGTTCCCGGTTGAATTGTTCGAAGAAGTGACGCCTGTTGGCGAGCCGGGTCAGGCCGTCTGTGTTGGCGAGTACCTGCAGTTCGTGGTTGGCCTGTTGCAGCGCCCGCGTGGTCCGCTGCAGTTGATCCTGCGCCTTTTTCAGTTCCGCGATATCCCGCAAGACGATGAGATGGCCATGCACCCTGCCTGTGCCGAAGGAGATGCGCGTATTGAGGGCCTGAAAGGGCCGGTCCTGCAGGGTCAGTTCGGTGAAACTGTCTTTCAGCAGCCGGTCGCGCACGCCGTCGTCCGGGACGAGCATCGACAAGGGCCGGCCGACAAGCCCCTCCCTGTCGGTGCCGAACAGTCGTTCGGCGGAGGGGTTGGCATCGACGATGCGGTATTCGTCGTTTACCACCAGCAGCGAATCCTGCATGTTCTCGACCAGCAGGGTGCGCGCCGTCGGTGCCAATTGCAGATAGTTGTCGCTTATCACTACCCAGGAGAACAGCAGGATGGCGACGGCAAAGGCAATGGACACCACGTCCAGATCGCCGGTATCGAACCAGCCGACGAGCCGGCTCAGATTGGCGAGCAGGACCAGCAGCGGGGCCACCACGATGGCGACAAGTTCGCGCTTGTACCGGGGGTTTCGCAGATATTCGATGAAGGCGGAAAAGGTCGCTATCCCGATCAGAAGGTAGGAATAGGCGATATGCACCACAAACCACGGGCCGTGTTCGGCCATGACCCGGAATCGGGTGAAGCGGATCTGGGTCCAGATGAGATGATGGTAGTCATTGCTCATGGCCAGCAGCACCGTGATCGAGGGCACGATGGCCAGAAGCAGCAGTGTGCGACGATCCAGGTAGCGGGTGGCCCCGATGGCGGTGAGGGAGAAGACCAGCCAGGCAAGCGGCGTGAAGGCAATACCGACGTACTGGAATTTCGAGATCAGCAGGCGCAGGCCGTCATCATCGGCGAGTGTGATGAGAAAGCGGGAGAAGACCCAGATGAAAATGCAGGCCAGAAACCAGAAAAAGGCGCGCACAATGGGTAGCCTGCGCCGGTTGCAGACGACCCGGGCCAACAGCAGGCATAGCAGCGACGCAAGCGCCGAGGGCAATATCCAGGGAAGATAACCCGACCCGCTCCCCTCGGGCATCATGCGCGGAACCAGATTGGCACGTCACCGACCTCGTTTCTGTCGACGCCCCTCTTATAACACCGCTTGAGCAGTTGCTCAAAGCGTGGGTGCCCGTTCTTCCAGTAGTCGGCGGGTCGGTGCCGCTGTTGTATACTTTCGGGAGAGGGGGCTGATAGCGGAACAACAACATGTGCCGACCCATGCGCTACCTGGCGGCCCTGCTGCTGGGGGCCGGCCAGGTTCTCGCCGGACCGCCGGTGGCGTGGCCCCGGACCACGCCACTGCACGAGACCTTCCATGAGGAAGCCCCGGTCAGCGGCCGGGTCGTGACCGGCCTGATGCTGGCCGGCAGCGGTGGCTCCGCCCGCCTGGCGCTGTTGCCGCCGGCCGCCGTGGCGGGCGGCAGCGTCTGTGTGCAGGTGGTGTCCCGCGACGGCCGTTACTGGGCCGAGAACACCTTCGTTCTGCCGCCGGCCGTCGGTGGCCAGCCGGTGCTGTTGGCGTATCCGTCCGCCCACCGCGACCTGTTGCGGACTTTGGGCGAAGATGAGCTGGCGCTGCTGGCCTATCAGGGTGAGTGTGGCCGGCGCGGCGGACGGCAGTTGCTGCTGTCCGCCCGCTCGCCGGCGGACACGCCGCCCGGCCGGGTCTGGATCTTCGTCAACTCGGGCCGCACCGATACCTATGTCCAGGTGAAGAACGACGCTGGCGCCCGCCGGCCGTCGCGCTGCCGGCGCATCCGCCAGGGCCGGCGTACCGCCTTCGATACGGTCTGCACGGTGGCGTTGCCGAAGCCCGAGGCCGTGGCAGGCCCGCTCGAGGTGCGCATTCTGCGTCGGCGCTACGAGCGCATGCTGCCGCCCACCGAGCTGGTCATCGCGCTGCCCGGCGAAGCTGGATGAAACGGGCGCTGCGCAAGGTCCTCACCCCCGGTCTGCTGCGCCTGCTGAAGGAGGGCGACGGCGAGCGCAACGTCTATTTCAAGATGGCCCTGGCGCTGCTGGCCCTGGTGCTGGTGCTGTGCCTGGTGCTGCCTGACCGTCCCAACATCTTCACGGTCGATACCGCGACCGAGCTGGTCGCATTCACGGTGACCGACCCCACCCTGTCGCAGTGGGAGCTTGGCGGCGCGCGCGTGTTGACCGATCCCCTGCAACCGGCCGCGGAGGCCGGGGTATTGGCGCCGGACACGGTGCTGGATATCGCGCCCGGCACCCGGGTCCGGCTGCAGCGCCACGGCGTCGGCATCCTGCGCATCGAGCTGGAGGCCGGCGAAGCCGCCGGTTCGGTAGGCAGCCTGGACGACCCTGCCGGTGGAACGCGCTCGCTGGGTGACTGGGCCCTGCTGCTGGTCGAGGTCGAAGGGCGGCCGCGGCTGCTGCCTTTCCGTGGCCGGCTCACCGTGGGCGACGATGTCGCCAGCGGCGTGAACAGCGTGCTGTTGTCGGGCACCGTGAGCGTGGTGGAGGAACAGCTCTTTGGGCGCAGCCGCTACGTGGCGGGCTCGGGCACGCTGGACCCGGGCGACCGCATCCAGCTCTGGGGGCGCAACGCGAACACCGGTACGCTGGAGCCGGTGGTGGTCAACGGCTTTGTCCGCGCCGAGCCCATGGAGGGCTTCTCCGAGCCCGTGAACGCCATGCAACTGGTGGCGCACGGCCAGGCCGAGTACGTCCAGGTCGAACGCCTGGGCAGCGCCGGCTACCGCATCCGCGCCCAGCACTGGGCGCGTTTCGTCAACGATCCGGTGCTGGCGGCGCTGACCGCCATCGTGGCACTGCTGATCCTGTTGATCGAATTTCTGTCGCGCTGTCTGGTGCAGTTGCTGGGGGCGCCGCTGGTGTTCCTCGCCCGCCGGCTGGGCATCGATGAGACAGAGGGGACGAAAGTCCGGGCAGGCGAGGGAGGTGGCGAATGAGGCGAAGTCCGCAAAGGGAGCGCCCGGCCCGACTGCGTGCAGTGGTTCTGCTGGCGTTGCTGGCGGTGGCGCCGGCACTGCGGGCGGCGCCGCCGCCCCAGGCCTTCGTGCGCACGGCGGAGGAAGGGCAGGCGCTGTTGCTCAAGCGGCTGGGGGAATGCTACGCCGTCACGCCCGCCCATGTGCTCGGCGACGAGCTGTTCGCCAGCCTGACAGGCGGCCACAGCCGCCGGCCGCAGGGCGACGGCGACCTGCTGCAGACCTTCGGCTACGACCTGGCCATCCTGCACGTCACCGGCGCCCTGGCCGGCTTCTGCAACGGCTCGCCAGTGGTCGCGGCGGGGCTGGAGGACCGGCTGGCCACCGCCGACCGCGGCGTGCTGACCTCGGTCAACGCCGACGGCAGTATCAGCCGGCGCCGGGTGACGCTGAGCGACGTCGGCCTGCTCTACCTGCGGGTGCGCCCGGAACGGGACCGGGATCAGCTGTTCAAGGGGTTGAGCGGCAGCCTGCTGCTGGTCGGTGACCGGCCGGCCGGTATCCTGATGGCCGTGGACGCGGACACGGGCGAGGGCAGGGTGCTGCGCTACGATCGGGCGCTGGAGACATTGCGGCCATTCTTCGGCGGTGCCGGCCGCGCGGCCCGCCGTGCCGCCAGCCCGCCCAAACCGGCCATTCCCCGAACCGGGCCGGCGCCCGAAGTGGTGTCCTGGAACGTGCCACCCCTGGACGCCGATCACCGTGCCGCCAACCTGGTCGACGGCAGGCAGACGGTCTGGTACGCCAGCGCGGGCAGTTTCCCGGTGGAAGTGGTGCTGGAACTGCCGGGCGACAAGACGTCGGTGGTGCAGGAGGTGCGGTTGATCGGCCGCGGCGTGGCACCGGCGGCGCGGCTGCCGCGCGACTTCGAGATCCTGGTCAGCAGTCGTCCGGACGGCCACTGGCTGCCGGTCGCCACCGGCAGCTACATCCGCACCGAGCAGGAGAAGACGGTCGGCTTCGCGCCGGTGCGCGTGCGCTGGCTGATGCTGCGCATCTACTCCAACTGGGGCGACCCCGCAGCCGTGGGGCTGGCCGGTATCGAAGTGCCGGTGGCGCGCTGAGGCCGGCGGTCACTGCAGCCGGACGATGCCCCTGAACGTGCCGGCCCAGCTGCCGGTGCAGCCGAGTTCGCCTTCCAGTACCGCACCGTCACCCAGCGCAAAGGCGCCCGTGCAGTAGGGGTGGCTGAAGGTCAGCCGCGTCCCGCTGAGTTGCCCCGTGCCGTTGCGATAGGTGCCTGCGGTCTTGAATCGGCCGGTACGGGCATCGAACTCCGTGACCGAGAAGGTATAGATGTTACCCCAGTCCTGGAGGGCCTTGGCCTGGGTATCGGCCAGCTTCTGTCCGGACGGATCGGGGAACTCGACATTGATCGTACCCAGGTCGGCGAACTTGCGGCGCAGGCAGATGGCGCGCATGGCCTCGTCGGCGCTGTTGAAGCACACCCCGAACGCCAGCTCGCGCATGGCCACGTCGTCCGAACCCAGCATCTCGTCCAGGGCCGCCAGGCGCACGGTCTGGTCCGGGTCGTTGAGCAGTGCCCGGAACTCCGCAATACGCTGCGAACGCGCCTGGATGCGTTGCTTGAGCTGCTCGGCGCTGATCTCGGCGACGGCCTGCTGACTTGCGGGAGACAGCAGGGCCAGCAGCAGGCACAGATGGACAGAACGGGCTGTTCTCATGGTCATGATCCTTGTCGTTGAAGAACGGTACGGCCCAATTATGGCCCGTCGGCCCGACGCGTGGCCAGCCTTGTCGAACCGGACCGGTTGGAACTTGCCGGCTGTATACCCGGGAAACGAACCGTCGTGCCGGAAAGGCGGCAGCAACAGCCGCGCTGGCCGCAGCGGGCATCGACATTGATCCGGCCGGTGTTACCAGCCTGCGAGTCGGAAGATCCGTTTGGTTGCATGCCCGCTTGGGTTGCCTCGCGACTCGAATAATTTGGGCGCACATTTGGTCGTAGAGTGAAAACGACAGGAGGTGCCCATGGCCAGGCAATCGTCGATGAAACATTGCTCGGCGAAGCACAAGCAGGAGGTGGTGTTGCGCCTGTTGCGCGGCGATAGCCTGGATGCAATGAGCCGGCAAACCGGCCAGCCGGTGGTGGTGCTCTCGGCCTGGCGGGATGAGTTTCTGGAAGCGGGGCGGTCAGTGTTGAAGCGCCGCACGGACGATCCAAAGGTGGCCGCCCTGGAACAGGAACTCAAGCGCGCCAAGCGCCTCGTCGGGGACATGATGATGGACAAGGAGCTGCTGGAGATGCGCATCGCCCGGCACGAGGGCGAGTTCCCTTTTCCGAAGCGGAGGTCGAATCCGTGAGCCGGGCCTGTTCGGTGTCCACGAGGCGCATCTATGGCAAGGCCCCGCCGGCTGTGGGGCGTGGCTCGTTCCATGCACTATGGGCGTCGGGCGGCAGCGGGGCACCGGTGCCGGCACAGCACCGGCTTGCGATCCCGGCGCTGCGCCTGGTTGGCGGCCCTGCTGGCAGAGATCCACGAGGGATGGCAGGGGCGCCGCTGCCTCGACATGGGCAAGTCCCGCGTGTGGCGCACGAAACGGCAAACAAAAACAAGTAGATGAATCTTGCGACGACATGATCGACGTGAGCTGATTCAGGCCCCCAGTCCCGAGAGACACAATTTGCGGCAGATTGTGGATTTGACCTGCCGGCGCCCTGTGTTTACGCTTCGAATGGAGGGGGAGCAACAATCACTAACAGCTAAGGAGGGGGCATGGGAAAAAGCATTCATTGGCTTGCAGCCGCCTCGTTTGTCACAGGTATGGCGGCGTCGGTGCCTGCATCTGCGGTCGTGTACGAATTTTCGTTCACCGGCAAGTACACCCTGCTCGACAATGCCGGCAACTTCATGGATCAGCAGAGTATCAGCTCGACGCTGCAGTACGACGACGCGGCAGGCAGTGGATTCTCAGCCAATCTCACCATCGCCAATTTCGATACCTTCGGTGCGACGGCGACGATTCATGATATTTCGCTGCTGCGTGTATCCGGCACCAATTACATCATTGGTAACATGCTGGGGGACTGGAACAACAACTTCGGCGTGCCCATCTCGATGGTCTGGGATGCCACCGGGCTATTCAATGCCATCGATATTGGCCTGCAGGTCGGCGACGTCATCAGCGGCAGTTCACTGAAGCGCAATGGCGTGGTTATTGCCGACGTAGGGAGTGCGCTGCCTGCCTCGGATTCGCTGGGGCTCAACCAGCAGGGGCCTGCGCCGCTGGCTGTCAGCACGTTGAATACTGCGACGCTTTGCACGCCCGGTGTGGATTGCATGAATAATCCAGTGACTGGTGGCGCACCCTTCTCCGACGACGGTATCGGCGGTTCACCGATGATCGATGGCCCCTTTTTGGGCCTTAATGTGAATTTCGACATCGGCAGTGGCAACAGCCTCAAAGTGACCGCGGTGAGTGCGGTGCCCTTGCCCGGGGCGTTCTGGTTGTTTGGCTCAGGATTGTTCGGTCTGATTGGCGCGGCACGACGGTGGCGCGGCTGCTGACGCACCTGCGTAAGCGTACGCAGTGAATTCGTAGGAGGGGCAAAGGCGCGCAGCGACGTGCCCATCACATCCCGTGACCATCATGATGGGCACGGCCCTTCGGGCCTTTGCCCATCCTGCCAGGTCCTCTTCCGCGATATCGCGGCAGCGTAGATGGTGTCGATCAGTTGTTCGTTGGCGTTGTCTTTCACGCGAAAGCCCCGCTCACTCAACAGTCTGCAGGCGCGTTTCAAGCATTATAGTGACTTGTCCGGCAGCGTGGCAGAGGCACCCCGAGCGGCTATTGCCTGCGTGGGTGGGGGCAGATGTGAAGTCTAACCCCGCTGACGCAGGGTTTTCGTGGCCATTCGGGGTTCACTGCACGGGTACTCCGGATCCCAGGCAAGGTCCCGCCGCACCGCCCGCTGCATGATGCTGTCAATCGCGTTCCAGCTCAGCCCCAGGCGCCATCTCGCCGCGTTGGCCCGGTCCTCCATCAGACGGTCGATCACCATCGCCTCGAACAGCGCCGTAAACCCCGAGCCCGGTTTCGCCCGGGGAACCGCGATATGCTTGATCCCGTGCTCCGCGGTGCTTCGCCCATGGCATTATCCGTAACCTGTTGTACAGCCCGCGGTTTCTCAGCTCCGCTGCGCTAAATCACCCGTGCTGGGGGACTGAAAAAGAGATGTTTTAAAAACTGGCCACCTTAAAGGTGGCCGGAAAACTTCGGCAGAACTTGTTGTTCTGCATGTTTTTTCAGACCACCGTCACCGTGGTTGCCACCGAGCCCAGCAGCGTGGCGCGGCGAATGTCGTAATAGTCCACGGTGGCCGCATACTGGCCCGATGACGGCATGGTGACCAGCAGGTCGTAACGCTCGCCGGCGCATACCAGTTGCTCGGTTGCCGTATAGGACTGAGCGAGGGGCCGCCCATCCGAGGCAATGACCTCGAACGGCAGGCCGCCGAGACGCACGATGGCGGGCATGTAACTGGTGCCATTGACCCGGATCAGCACTGTCTGTCCGGCGCCGGCCGATACGGCAACGGTGGAATCCGTGCCTGCATTGGCGCCATCCCGGCCATTGATCATGAAGTAATCGGGGCGATACCGCACAGTCCCAGAACCACTGACCATCTGACCATGCCAGGAGCTGTCGAAGGTGCCCAGTTGCCAGACGTATTCCTTGTCGAAGGTCGGACCGCCGGCCCAGGCCTCCGTGGTGCTGCCATTGGGCGGACGGATGATAACGGTACCGTACATGCCCATTTCCATGTGCAATACCGTATCGACATGGCAGTGATACATGTAGGTGCCGGCGTGTGGCGCGGTGAAGGTGTAGGTGTAGGAGCTGCCCAGGCTGGGTGCATCCCCTACCCGGCCAAAGCCGCCGCCACCACCCATGCCACCGCCAACGTATCCGGAGGTACTGGGTACGCCGTCGTTGGCCTGATCCACGTCAAGACCATGGAAGTGAATGCTGTGCGGCATCATGGAACTCAGGGTGATCTCCACCAGTTCTCCTTCATTGGCCTCGAACACCGGGCCGGCCAGGGCACGGTCTCCGTTGAAGCCGCTGCCGAAATACCAGGTGCGAATGGACGCGCCATTGGCCATGGTCAGGCGGCCCATCATGCTGACGCCGACGCTGGTCGGTGCCGCCTGATAGGCAAAGGTACGGCCACCGGCAGTTCCACCACCAGTGCCGCCACCGCCACCGCCGCCCATGCCGCCACCGCGACGGCGCATCATCAGTTTGTCTTTCAGTACATTGATCATGTGTGCTCTCCTCTATCCTTTGTCTTATTCAGCCAGGCAGTCCCTTTCAGGACGCGCTCATGACGATCAGTGCGCCACCATAGGGGTACAGATACACACCGTTGGCGGTAACGCCCGGCACGTAATGCGTATGCAGCGGGTAAGCGCCCGGCTGCACCACCGGCAGGATCACATCCACGCACATGTCGCGCTCGACCTGCGTGGTGTCCTTCTCGATGGCCGTGGTTTCAGGCACCCGATTGCGGCTGATGACATTCACGTGATAGCCGTGAAAGTGTTGAGGATAGGTGATGCAGCCGGTATTGATGAAACGGATGGCGACATCTTCACCGACATTCATGGCCACCAGCGTGTCGGCGTCCGATTTCGTGTCGGGGTAGCTCAGACCATTCACGAAATAATAGTTGGGTTCATAGTTGGCCATATCGTAACTGCCGCCCGCCGCGACCGCGGCATTGAGCCGGTCGTCCAGTTCATTCAACACCAGCGTGTACTGGCGGTCGAAGGCCGGACCGCCGGTGTACAGAGTGCTGGAACCATCGGTCGGCATCACCACCAGCGGGCCGGACAGACCCATGGCCTTGCCGATTTCACCGTTCAGGTCGTCGGTATAGAAATAACTGCCCGCGGCCGGCGCGGTGAAACTGTAGGTGCGGGAGCCGCCGGGCGAAACCGCGGCCGTGTTGCTCATCACCCCGGGAATGGCCAGATTGATGTCGCGGTCCAGGTTGTTGGTCACCGTGATGTTGACCGTATCCCCCTCCCGGACCACCAGGCCGGAAGTCAGGGCGCCCGGTCCGCTGCCGGCGGTATCGCGGAATTGCCAGACATAGATCGACGCCCCATCGACCATGGTCTTGTAGGTGCCTTCGGCCACCAGATCGACGGCAACGGTGCCCGCCACGGCCTGGCGGGGCGCAAGCGCCGTCAGCCCGGAAAAGGCGAAAGCGGTGGAGCCGGCCAGTCCGGCCAGAAAAGTACGTCTTTTCATGATCATCCTCCAGTAATGGGTTGCAAGGGCAAACCCCGGCCGCGGATCGGCGGACGGTTGGCCCGCTTAGCATGGATTGTTGTTGTGTGGTGGTATCCCGGAAAACCATTGTCCGGGAGCGGGTCTGTTGCAGGCCCTGATGAATGAAAGAGTCAGAAGAAGGCAAGCCAAAAAAACAACTGGCCGCATCGAACAGGCGGCGGGTAAATCCCGAGTGAACTGGTTCCCTGTCCCGATCACGCAGTCCTGCTGCGTAATACATGGCATAAAAGATAGTGGATCCCCTCTATATAATATTTATTCAGTCGTCTCACAATTGCCTGAACATGGGCGACGTGCCCATCACATCCCGTGACCGTCATGATGGGCACGGCCCTTCGGGCCTTTGCCCATCCTACCAAGTCTGGTCGGGTTTGTCCGCCGACGAGACTTTACCCGGCAGGTCCATCACGGCCAGTGCTCCTTCTCCCCCAGAAGGCAAGGCGGCCTGTCGAACCCCGCGGAAGGGCCGAGTCACCCGCTCAGCGGGTTCTACGTCTCACCCCTGCCCCAAACAGACCCATCAGGCCGGTGCCGAACAGCCAGACGGCAGCGGGCAGCGGAACGGCACTGACATCGCCAGGGCGCACGGCCCATGCATACCGGGTAAAACTCTTGAGGTATGTGAGCTGGTTGCCATCGTAGAAACCGAAGTCCCACGCGCGGTTGGTGTTGGAGGCGTATTCCAGACCGGACCAATAGTTGCTGGGCTGGATGTTGGCAAAGGGGCCGGTGTTGGTCAAACAGTAATCGGGTGCAGTGCAGCCCGTCGTGTTACCGCTCGTATCGTACCAGCCGGTATTGCCCAAGGTGTTGTAGAACAGGTGCGCCATCTCGCTTGCCGTGCTCCCTGGATGAGCCGAACCCGGCGCGGTGATGTTATAACCGCTATCCGTGCGGCCATCGTAGGCGAAGTTATCGTCGAATGCTGAACCATTGATCGGACTCAGAGTTGGCAGCCGCCAATCGCTATAGCCCAGGTAACTGACGGCGTTCATGTTTGCAATCCAGGTGTTAGCGGTATCCCACGCCATGGTGCCGGCATTAATACCTGCTGTACCAAAGGCTTCCGTCGCCGCCAGGTTGGCATCCGCCAGCCAGGTGATGTCCAGAACGGTGTCGTAATAGGCATCGGCGACGCCGTCGCCGGTCAGATCGCGCGGCAGCAGCGTCGTCTCCCAGGTGCCCTGGCCCGAAACCGGTGCCGCTTCGAGCGTCGCAGTTGCAAAGGCCAATGCACTGGCGCAGATCGCGCCCCACAGATGGGTCTTCATGATTGTGTCTCCTCGACGCTTCCGCGGGGCGCGGGATCCTGTTCGCTCCGTTCAGGAAAGTAACCCCGATTTTTTCAGAGGAAATGAGCAAGAACCATTCCAAAGGAGGGTGGCGAAGCACAAATCGGGGATATTCAGACACTTTTCCGGATGTTCAGGGGCTGTTCACCGAAGTGCCTCTGGTCATATGTCAATTCTATCGACATGCGCTATGCCGCATGTGGTCTGGCTAACTATCTGGTTTTCAAGGATGGCTCAGGGCGACGCGCCAACCCAGAGGGCTGTCGGATTATTTGACACGCATATACCAGACAAACGTAAGCGGAGGTGCCGCCGTTATCTGGAGTCGTTGTTGCGCCATGCCGGGCAAGGCGTTCGGAGGTTCATTAAAGGGTGCGGGCCGGTGCGGAGGCCTGTAGTCGTTTGTTTCCGGACATTTGCCTGGTTGGAGGGGCGGCTCGGACTTCACGATCTGGCGGCCAGTAGAGACATGCGGTACCGGAACAACGCGGATCGTGTGCCCCACAGGGTGCAGGATGGCCGACCGGGGCCGGCGCGCAGGTCATTCTCTTTGCCAGCGTTCCAAGCGGACCCTTTTTCCGCTGCGGCCCAGGCCGACCAGTCCGGCCAAGCCACCGAAGAACAACCATGCGGAGGCCGGCAGCGGTACCACCACATCGCCGTCGCGCACCGCCCAGACCCGAAGCAGGGCGGCCTTGTCAGTGGTGCCCTGGCCACCGTCGCTGAAACCGAAGCTCCAGGCGCGCGTGGTGTCCATGGTGTATTCCACGCCTGTCCAGTAGCCGCCGGCAACCAGGCCGGCAAAGGGGCCGCTGTTCAGGAGCCCCCAGTCCGGCTGCGGCGCGTCGTCGCAGGTCTGCGGATTGCCGTCGCTGCCTTCAGGTGGGCAGTAGCCCCGGTTCGCGAGGTTCACGTAGTACATGTGCCCCATTTCGGAGACGGGATTGCCGTTGGGGTCACGCCAGCCGCCGTCGCTGCCATCGGTGGTCGTCGGTGCGTAACCGACCGGTGTGCTTGCGTTGGTGGTGAAAACATTGCTCATGTTGGCGGGATCGCCACTGCCATCGAGAGGGCCGACCGAGGGCAGCCGCCAGTCCGAAAAACCCAGGTAGGCAGCGTTGTTCATGGCAGCGATCCAGTTGCCGGCCGTGTTCCAGTCCATGCGTCCGTCCGCCGCGACGCCGCTTGCGCCAAAGGTCTGGTTCGCGGCCAGGTTTGCGTCTGCGATCCAGGTGATATCCAGCGCGGTATCGTAGTAGGCTTGGTAGTCATTGCCTCCCGGTGTCTCGGGCAGGCGCCCGAGCAGCGCCGCCTGGGCGGTGAAAGAAAGAAGCGGAGCGGTCAGGACGAGGCGGGCGCACCACGCACCCGCAGTGCAGGATGGCTTCATGGTCTACTCCCCCCGGGCTCAGGCATCCCGTGGCACCAGGCGGTACCACGCCGCCTTGCTCGGCCTGTTCTGTCCCTTCGCCCGTTCTTCCGTACGCGTGGAACTTTCCTGTGCGCGTCAGAGTAAAAAATAGAAACGACCCTGACAGGCGTCAAGTTCATCAGGGAATTGGCGGGTGCCGATGCGGCTGTGCGGGCTGGGGTGATTTGTCTGCCGCCATGGCCCCAGCCGGCCGGTGGACGCATCCACTGAAGAACAGTGGCACTCCCCAGAGAGGTAACGGGGAATTCGCTTGAGGAGCGGCGCCCTGTTACTCGATGGTTGAAGACTGTGGCACGCGCAGAATGATCGCGCTTTCCCCGGATCCCCTATGTGACCGGGGGGAAGGGTCCCTTGTCAGCTTTTCCTGAGTCTGGTCATTCCCAGAAGCCCCAGTGCCCCGGAGGCAAACAGCCAGGCGGCAGCCGGAACAGGGACAACTGCCGCTTGTATCAGGTACAGGCCGTCGGCACCTCCGGCGGCCATGTTGGTGCCATCCAGAATCCAGTCGCCTCCCAGGCGCGTGTAACCCAGGCCGTTGTTGACGGCATAATCAAGGGTGGTAATGGTGCCATCCGCCAGGAATACGCTGTCGAAGAGATCGTCGTCGTACAGGATCAACCAGTCCTTCAGGTATACAGGGTTGGTGCAGTTGGGATCGCATATCTGCGCACCGTTGCCCGCCGTCGTGGCGGGTGTATCGAACCGGAGCGGTACTCCCGACGCATCGAACAGGATGCCTTGCTCCAGGTTGTTTGCCCCGGTTCCATCTCCCTGCGGCGGAAAATCATCCACGCCAAGTGTGAATCGGGCATTCCCGGCAGTGGTGTTCAGAATTGCATCGAATGAAACGAAATCGGGTGAGGAGAACAACACCAGATTGTTGGGCGCAATGGCGGCATCGTCGATCTCGAATATCGCCGAACCCGATACCTGGTAGTTGGAAAACAGGTTGTTACCCGCTGAAACCTGTTCGTAGAAAGTGATGCTGTAGGTCGCCGCACCCACTGTCGCAGAGGCCAGCAGGGAAGCCAATGAGCCCAAAACAGCCCCGAGGGATGAGCGCTTCATGTTGCCTCCGACTCGTTTTTTGCCATCTTTTTCGCCTTTGTGCGGTAACCCGCTGCTTTGTCCGGAATATATCAGTCGCAAGCCCGAAGTCAACGACCGGCGATGCTCGCCGCGTCACGCCCTGGGGAGGCGGTCTGCCATTTTCCGTGAAAAATTAGTCGATTCCTGAACCTCCCCGGTCCCCATGACGGTTCGGTGTGGTCGGCAGGAGAGGCGGTGAGGGGGTTGAAGGAGAGAGCAGTCTGATCGAGGTCCGTAGCCGAGGATTTGACTGCATGAAGGCCGGCCGTGGCGGGCAGTCATTGCATGCCCCTGGTGCAATACGCGGCCTAGAGCACTGTGGTGCGTCCGCATATAATGCGCCCAGCGCTGGCTCCGGCCCTCCATGTCATTGTCGTTGCAGGAACCGAATTCCATGTCCGATCCCCTTGTCATCTACACGCTCACCGACGAAGCGCCCATGCTGGCCACCCATTCCTTCCTGCCCATCGTGCAGGCCTTTTCGCGGGCCGCCGGGGTGCAGGTGGAAACGCGTGACATCTCGTTGGCCGGGCGCATTCTGGCCAGTTTTCCGGAACGCCTGACCGAGGCGCAGCGCGTGGGCGATGCGCTCGCCGAGCTCGGCGAGCTTGCGAAAACGCCCGAGGCGAACATCATCAAGCTGCCGAACATCAGCGCCTCCGTGCCCCAGCTCATGTCCGCGATCGAGGAGCTTCAGGCGCAGGGATACGACATTCCCGACTACCCCGTGAATCCGGCCACGCCGGAGGAGGAGGCCATCAGGGCGCGGTACGCCAGGGTGCTGGGCAGTGCGGTGAATCCGGTGCTGCGAGAGGGCAACTCGGACCGGCGGGTGGCCGCGGCCGTGAAGGCGCATGCGCGCAAGCACCCGCATTCCATGGGGGCCTGGTCTGCCGATTCCAGGACCCGCGTGGCGTCCATGCCGGCCGGGGATTTCCATGGCAGCGAGCAGTCGGCCGTCGTGGAGGAGGCAGGCGAGGTCAGGATCGAGCTGACCGGAAAGGATGGCGAGACCCGCGTGCTGAGGGACGGGGTGGCAGTGACGGCCGGCGAGGTGATCGACGCCTCATTGATGCAGTGCCGGGCCCTGCGCGCCTTCTACGAGGACAGCATTCGCCAGGCGCAGGAGGCGGGCGTGCTGTTGTCCCTGCATCTCAAGGCAACCATGATGAAGGTGTCCGACCCCATCATCTTCGGCCATGCGGTCACGGTGTATTACCGGGATCTGTTCGAGAAGCATGCCGCCCTGTTCGAGGAGCTGGGCATCAACCCGCGCAATGGCATGGGTGACGTCCAGGCCCGCCTGGCCGGGCTGCCGGAAGAGGAGCGCGAGGCCATCGAAGCCGATATCGAGGCCGTTTACCGATCCCGGCCACCCCTGGCCATGGTCAATTCCGACAAGGGCATCACCAACCTGCATGTGCCCAGCGATGTCATCATCGATGCATCCATGCCGGCGGCGATCCGCGCCGGTGGCATGATGTGGGGCCCGGATGGCGAGTTGCACGATACCCTGGCCATGATCCCTGATCGCAACTACGCGGGCGTTTATCAGGCCACGATCGACTTCTGCAAGGCGTACGGGGCCTTCGATCCGGCGACCATGGGCAGCGTGAGCAATGTCGGCCTGATGGCGCAAAAGGCTGAGGAGTACGGCTCCCATGACAAGACCTTCGAGATCCCGTTCGCCGGCACGGTGCGCGTCACCGATGCATCCGGGAAGGTGCTGTTCGAACACGAGGTGGAGACCGGCGATATCTGGCGCATGTGCCAGACCCGGGACCTGCCCATCCGTGACTGGGTCAAGCTTGCGGTCACGCGGGCACGGCTCACGGGCCAGCCGGCCGTCTTCTGGCTGGATCCGGAGCGTGCCCATGACGCCAACCTGATCGGGAAGGTCGAACGCTATCTTCAGGACCATGACACCAACGGTCTGGATATCCGCATCCTGCCGCCGGTGGAAGCGACGCGCTTTACGCTGGAGCGGATGAAGGCGGGCCTGGACACCATATCGGTAACGGGCAACGTGCTGCGCGACTACCTGACCGATCTGTTTCCCATTCTCGAGCTGGGAACGAGCGCCAAGATGCTGTCGATCGTGCCGCTGCTGGCCGGCGGGGGGTTATACGAGACGGGTGCCGGCGGTTCGGCGCCGAAGCACGTCCAGCAGCTCCTGGAGGAGAACCATCTGCGCTGGGACTCGCTGGGGGAATTCCTCGCGCTGGCGGTGTCGCTGGAGGATTTTGCGCGCAAGAACGGCAATGCCCGGGCCGGGGTGATCGCCGCCGCGCTCAACCAGGCAAACGAGGCCTTTCTCGAAAACGACAGGTCGCCGTCCCGCAAGGTTGGCGAACTGGATACGCGCGGCAGCCATTTCTACCTGGCCCTGTACTGGGCACAGGCGCTTGCGGATCAGGATGATGATCCCGAGCTGAAGGCACGATTTGCACCGATTGCCCGGGCGCTCGAGGAAAACGAGGAAAGGATCGTTGGAGAACTGAATGCAGTTCAGGGTCAGCCGGTCGATCTGGGCGGCTACTATCATCCCGATACGGTCAGGGTGTCACGGGTGATGCGCCCGAGTCCGACGTTCAATGCCATCATTGATGGCCTGGCGGAGGCCTGAGTTGAAGGCGTTGGGGTGAGAAAAGGCGCTCGCCCCCCTGCGAGGAGTGGTCGAGCGCCGGGCCATCCACCCCGGGCTCAGGGCTTGATGTAGGCGTAGCCCATGCCCTGCAGGTGCGCCAGCTCGGCGACGCCACTGGGGACGATGTCTTCCTGATCGATGTCGTACAGGGCGTCCATCGGTATCTTGCGACCCTTCAGGGTGTTCGCGCAAACCTTGAACTCGACACCCTGGTCCTTCAGTCCGGCGATGCGGGCCTGCATTTCCTGGGTGGCGTTGGCCTCCTTCATCCTGGTGCCCTTATCGGTGCCCGGCTCCATGACCAGCGACACGCCGTTGCCATGCATGACGACCTGCAGGTCCAGGTTGGCCGCGCCCACGGCATTGATGTGGTTCTGGATATTGCGCAGCGCAGCCTTCTGCCGCTTGGCGCCGTAGTAGTTGACGTGATAGACGACCTTCTGCCTGCCGTAGCGGGCCTCGTCCGCGGCCGGAGCGGTGGCGGCGAATCCGGCGAAAAGGCCGAAGGAGAGCAGCAGTGCGAATAGCTTCTTCATGGTGGTCTGACTCCCGTTTTGTATTCTTCCTGGAACCTGTCTTGATCGAATGGTCCGCCAGGACCGTAATGCAACACCATTGATGAGGATGGGGCGCCAATTATTCCGACAATCTTCCACCTGCCGTGGGTGCCTGTCGGGTCCGGGGCCAACTGAGAGAGCAGGAGAAGGGAATCCCCGAGGCATGGTCTTTTCCAGGGAAAGCGGGTCGATTGTGTAGAGAAATGCCCGGTGGTGTTCCGCGAAGGGGACGACACGGAAAAGACCATGCTGTTCTGGTATTGTTGTGGAGAGATAGACCGGCGCGGCTGTGTTTGACAGGAAAACCATGGCACGATCACCAAAGACTTCTCTGAAAAGGGGGCTCGGCTATACACTCGTCATATGGGCGTTTCTGTTCGCGGTGGTGGAGGGTGGTATCCGCCTCTATGACCGCCTCGCCACCCCGGGCGAGGGTGATCCCGAGGTCATCAGCGACCCGGCCGCCATTTTCGAACCCCATCCCTTTGCCGCCTACGTTGCCAATCCCGACAATGACAACCACAATGCACAGGGCTTCCGCGCCACCGGCGACCGGACGTACCAGGCCTCGCCCGAGGTCATCAACATCGTCGCCATGGGCGGCTCCAGCACCTATGGCACCCGGGTGCACACGCACGAGGCCTACCCGGCCCAGCTCGAGGAGATCCTGCGCCGGTCCACCCGCAGCGACAAGCGCATCGACGTCATCAATGCCGGCCTTGGCGGTTACGCCACGCCAAACCTGATCTCGCTGCTGACCGGCAGGATCGTGCATCTCGAACCCAGGGTCATCCTGTTCTACACCGGATTCAATGACGCTTGGACCCGCCTGATGTTCCCGGGCTTCCGCACCGACTATTCCCACGCGCAGAAGGTCTGGGCCTACCCGGGACGGCCCTGGTGGCGCTACAGCCGTACCCTGGACCTGGCGGCGGAACTGCTGGGTGCGCCTTATGTCCCGCCCCATCTGCACAGCGTTGCCTGGAAGGCGCCGGGCGGCAATCCGGAAGACAACTTCGCAGCCTCCTCCGGCGACGCCTTCCGCGCCAACCTGGTGAGCCTCATCGCCATTGCCCGGGCGCATGGCGCCATACCCGTGTTCATCACCCAGGCGACCGACTTCCCCAACCACCCCCTGCCCGACCACAACGAAGTCTGGCAACGGGCCATGGAAGAACATACGCGCATCCTGGAGTCCGTCGCCCGGGAACAGAAGGTACCATTGATCGACGTGCGGTCGGCCATGAGCGACCGTCCCGAGTATTTCATGGACGTGCTGCACATGAATGCCCGCGGCAACCGGCGACGGGCGGAAATCGTCGCCGACTACCTGCTTAAAAACGGCCTGCTCGGCGAGGCGGTACAGGCGAAGGAGGTCGCGGACCTGCAGCTCATCGTGGACTACATGGGGCTGACCCGCGCCGATGTCTTCGTGCAGCGGGCGCTGAAATACCGCAT
>NZ_JALTON010000045.1 GCF_027000115.1 Thiohalobacter sp.
GCCGCGGCCGCGGCTGCTGTCACGATCGATGCGCAGGATGCGTGCCTCGGGGAAGTGCGTCTGCAGGGCCTGTTCCACCCGCTCGGTGCCGGTGCCGACGGCGCGCAGTTCGGCACTGCCGCACTGCGGGCAGTGCGCGGGGATGGCTCGTTGATGATCGCAGTGATGGCAGTGCAGCCGGCCACGGCGCTGGTGCAGGGTGAGGTGGGCATCGCAGCGCTCGCAGCGCGCCACCCAGCCGCACGGGTGGCACAGGAGCACGGGTGCGAAGCCGCGGCGATTGAGGAACAGCAGCACCTGGTTGCCGGCGGCGAGGGTGTCGGCCATGCGCTGGCGCAGGGCCAGGCTCAGGCCCTCGTCCATGGGCTGGGCGCGCACATCGATCAGCGACAGCGGCGGCGCCTCGGCGCCGCCGGCGCGCTCCGGCAGGTGCAGCCGGCGGTAGCGGCCGCGCTCGGCGTTGTACAGGGACTCCAGCGAGGGTGTCGCGCTGCCCAGCACCGCCGGCACCCCGGCGAGCTGGGCGCGGCGGATGAGCAGGTCGCGGGCCGAATAGCGGAAGCCGTCCTGCTGCTTGAACGAAGGGTCGTGCTCCTCGTCGATCAGGAACAGTCCGGGCCGTGCCAGCGGGGTGAACACCGCCGAGCGGGTGCCCACGACCACGCCGACCTCGCCCCGCTGCGCCGCCAGCCAGGCATTGAGGCGTTCCCCTTCGGGCAGCGCCGAGTGCAGCACGGCGATGTCGCAGTCGAGCCGCCGGCGCAGGCGTGACACCAGCTGCGGCGTCAGCCCGATCTCGGGGACCAGCAGCAGGGCCTGTTCACCACGGGCGAGGCAGGCCTGGATGGCGCGCAGGTAGACCTCGGTCTTGCCGCTGCCGGTGACGCCCTCGAGCAGGAAGCGTTCGAAGCCGCCGAGTGCGCCGGTGATGGCCTCGATGGCCGCGCGCTGTGCCGGTTCCGGTGCCGGTGGCGTGGCCGGCGGGAGCGGCGGCAGGCCGGGGGCGGCTTCGATCGCCGCTACCCAGCCCTTGTCGCGCAGCCGGCGGAGGCTGGCGCGATCGCCGGCGCCGGTGATGGCCTCGTCGGCGAGTTCGCCCTCGCGCAGCCGGTCGAGCAGTGCCTGCTGTCGCGGCGCACGGGCGCAGGCGTCGGCGGTCACTGCGGCGCCCGCCTCGGTCAGTCGCCAGCGCCGTGCCGGGCGCCCTGCGGCCGGCGCGCCCTGCCGCAGCCGCACCGGCAGCAGGGCGGCGAACACCTCGCCGGTCGCGTGGTGGTAGTAGCCCGCCGCCCAGTGCGCCAGCGCCAGCAGTTGCGGGTCGATCAGCGGGACTTCATCGAGTACCGCCTCCGCCGGTCGCAGCCGCGCCGGATCGTGCCGGGGGCGATCCAGCACCCCCACCAGCACCCCCACCAGCCGCCGCTTGCCGAAGGGCACGCGCACCCTGACCCCGGGCCTCAGGCCTGCGGGATCGACGCCCTCGGGGGGCAGATAGTCGAGGCTGTCGGCCAGCGGGCAGGGCACGGCGACGGCGAGGACGGGGCCGGTTGCGGGCGGGGACCCGGAAGGCGGGTTAGGTGAATTCATTGCGGTTGTCTGTTATGAGATGACGGTAAGCCCTTGTCCCGATGTGAGTCGCCGCTTATCCACAAAAACTGTGGATAACTTTGTGGAACACTTGGGGTAAAGGGGCTGCAAGCCGCGCCATTATTGCACTTTTGTTAATTTGGTGAAATTTGCGCCACCGAAAAAAGACATTAAAACTCAGTAACATAGGTAAATCGTCGGGTTCCCGTCGGGCGATCCCGATCGGGGACATGCCGGTTCGTCGGGATCGTTGCCGCGCTGTGCATAAGCCGCTGTTGTCAAGTCCCCGCAAAGCGCTTTTTTTACGGGGTTTCCGTGTCTGTCAACCCTTTTCCGGGGTGTGCGTCGAACAGGGTGAGACGCAACCCACGGGAGACACTAGCATGAAAAAGACCCTTCTGATCGCCGTTCTGTTCAGCCTGGCTCCGGGCCTCGGGGCCGGCGCCGCCCTTGCCGACGCGCTGCCCGGCCGGGACCTGGGGGATCGCATCGATCACCGCCTGGATCGCAAGGGCGAACGCATCGATCAACGCCTGGACCGGCGCGGTGAGCTCATCGATCGGCGCCTCGATCGCCGGGCGGCGTGGGCCGATGCCCATGGCCGCGAGGGCCTGGCCCAGCGTCTGGATCGCAAGGGGGATCGGATCGAGCGGCGCCTGGACCGCAAGGGTGACCGTATCGAGCACCGGCTCGACCGCAAGGGGGACCGCATCGACCGCCGGCTGGATCATCGCCGCGACCGGGTTCATCATGCACGCAAACCCTGACCCGGAACCGGAGCATGGCCGATGGCACCGCGGCCCCGTCCGCGCTGGATCGATTTCTTGCCGATGTCGAGCGGCGCGCGCTGCGCATGGCGGAGTACGCCACGGGCAATCGTGACGATGCCCTGGAGCTGGTGCAGGAGGCCATGCTGCGGCTGGTGGAGCGCTATGCCGGGCGCGATCCGTCCGACTGGCCGAAGCTGTTCCATCGCATCCTGCACAATGCCATCAACGACTGGTACCGCCGGCGCAGTGTGCGCCGCCGGTGGCTGGTCTGGTCGCGGCCGTCGGACGACCCCGAGGCGGACCCGGTGCCCGAGGCCGCGGATCCCGCCGACCCGGATCCGGCCCGCGAGGTGGCGCGCGATGCGGCCATGGCGGCGTTGCGCGCCGGCCTGCGTGCCCTGCCCCTGCGCCAGCAGCAGGCGTTCCTGCTGCGGGTCTGGGAGGGGCTGGACGTTGCCGAGACGGCCTATGCCATGGGTTGCTCGGAGGGCAGCGTGAAGACACATCTGTCGCGGGCCATGAGTCGGCTGCGCGAGCAACTGGGAGCCCACTGGCCATGACAGGGAACACGGACGAATTCGAGCGCAGGGTCCGCGCCCTGCTGGATGCGGACGCCGACGCCCTCGACCCGGCGACCCGCGAGCGGCTGGCCGCCGCGCGGCAACGGGCGCTGGCGCAGGCCCGGGAGGGCGGGGGATCGCGCCGGGGCTGGGTCTGGGGGCTCGCGGCCAGCCTGGTGCTTGGCATTGCGCTGATCCTGACGCTGCGCCAGGGCGAACCTGCGGCGCCGGCGCTGGAGGACCTGGCGGTGCTCTCGGCCGACGAGGCGCCGGAGTTCTACGAGGATCTCGACTTCTACACCTGGCTGGCCGAGCAGGCGCAGGCGGAACAGGGTTAGGTGGCCGCGAGGTGCCGGAGCGATCATGGGCAGGTTATTCGGGCATGGTGCTGGCGGGATCGGCGTTCCTTGCGCGCCCGGCACTGGCAGGCGGCCGAGCTGGATGGTGCACCGCCAGCGGACACACGCAAGCAGAAGATTGAGGATGAGCAAGAGGATCGCTGAAACACTGCTGGCCTGCCTGCTGCTGTGGCCGCTGGCAGGCTGGACGCTGGACTGGGATGCGCTGAAGCCCGAGGAGCAGCGCGTGCTCGCGCCCTTCCGCGAGCAGTGGGCGCAGATCCCCGAGGCACGCCAGCAGCGGCTGCGCGAGGGGGCGGCCCGCTGGCGGCAGATGACGCCGGAGCAGCGCGCTGCGCTGAAAGCGCGTTTCCGTCGCTGGCAGTCGCTGGACCCGGAGCAGCGCGCGCGCATCCGCGAACGCTACGAGCGTTTCCGTGCCCTGCCGCCCGAGGAGCAGGCCCGCATTCGCGAGGGCTACCGCTGGTTCCGCAATCTCCCGCCGGAACGCCGCGAGGCACTGCGTGAACGCTGGCGCAGCATGAGCCCCGAACAGCGACGCAAGGTGATCGAACACCGTAAGCAGCTGCACGAGCGCTGGCAACGCATGTCGCCACAGGAGCGCGATGCGGCCCGGCAGCGCCTGCGGGACCGCATGCGGCGTTCACCCGAACGCTGAGAGTCGCCCAATATCGGTCAAACGGCGCGCCGAGGTCGAAGGAACACGGAGGTTCCCCGGCGTTCTCTGCGCCTCCGTGACCTCCGCGTTCATCCCGCGCCCGCCGGGGAATCCTGCTAAGCGTCGCCAGGGTCGACATCCTCCGCCAGCGGCGCGAACAGCGGCTCCAGGCCGCTCAGCATCTCGCCGATGGCATTGGGTAACGCGATGGTGAAGATGTCCAGTATCAGCAGTGCCCTGATGGCGGCGCTGTCCTCGGAGGCGTGGCGGATGCGGCGGGCAAACTCGCGATTGGTCTTGTGCGCCAGCCGGTAGATGGCATCCAGGCCCATCAGCTCGAAATCGAACTTTCCGCCCCGCTTGCGCGCGAAGTACTGCGCCAGCAGGTACATGCCGGTGGCGCGATAGACCGTTTCCTCGGCCGTTGCCAGCGGCAGGTGAAAGCGCGCCATGGGCCGGAAATGGCGCAGATGCGGGCAGCCGCTGGTGGGCATGATGAGCCCGAACAGCGAGCTCAGCGCCCGCTGCGGCGAGACCTCGGCGCAGATGCGGCGTTCCGGCGTTTCCACTTCCAGCGCGACCCGCTCTGCCGAGGCGCAGGCACTGCACTCCTCGATGGGGCCGGCCAGCGCCGCCGCCAGCGGGCAGAAGGGGTGCGCGTCTGCCTGCAGCGGACAGTGGCTGCACTGGCGATTCTCCAGCCGTGCCCACTCGGGCAGCGGGCCTTCCGGACGCTGCAGCAGCAGGGTCTCGGCATCCAGCACCAGCGGGATCTCGATCGGCGCCTGTTCCGGCGCGGTCATGCGGTAGACCAGGGTGCGGGTACGGCGGTCGGTCATGGAAGAGCGGCTCCCCACGCAAGACGGGTACGTCTACCCGAGGGTAGTCGAGGGGGGTGGGGATGGGAAGGGTGGATGGTGAGGCGTGAGGCGTGAGGGCACCCGCGGATATGACCCTCCGCGGGTGCGCAGGTTACGCGACTACATCTGTTTGACCTGGGCGATCAGCTCGGAGGCGACCTTCTGGGCATCGCCATAGACCATGCGGGTGTTGTCGAGGAAGAACAGCTTGTTCTCGATGCCGGAGAAGCCCCGGCCCTTGCCGCGCTTGATGACGATGACGTTCTTCGCCTGATCGACGTTGAGAATGGGCATGCCGTAGATGGGACTGGACTTGTCGGTACGCGCGGCCGGATTGACCACGTCGTTGGCACCGATCACCAGGGCCACGTCGGCCTGGGCGAACTCGGAGTTGATCTCTTCCAGATCGAAGATCTTGTCGTAGGGCACGCCGGCCTCGGCCAGCAGCACGTTCATGTGCCCGGGCATGCGGCCGGCGACCGGGTGAATGGCGAACTTCACTTCCACGCCGCGCTCCTCCAGCAGCTCGGTCAGTTCCCAGATCTTGTGCTGGGCCTGGGCCACGGCCATGCCGTAGCCGGGCACGATGATCACCTTGTTGGCATAGGCCATCAGCGCCGCGGCGTCGGTGGGCGTCATTTCCTTCATCTCGCCCTCGGTGGCCTCGGCCTCGCCGACCTCGGCTGCGCCGAAGCCCGAGAACAGCACGTTGCTCAGCGGCCGGTTCATGGCCTTGGCCATGAGCTGGGTGAGCAGGGTGCCGGCCGAGCCCACCACCGTGCCGGCAATGATCATGGCCGCATTGCCGAGCACGAAGCCCTCGAAGGCCACGGCCAGGCCGGTGAATGCGTTGTACAGCGAGATCACTACCGGCATGTCGGCGCCCCCGATCGGCAGTGTCATCATGACACCGAAGGCCAGCGCCAGGGCGAAGAATACGAACAGCGAGAAGCCGCCGACCTGGTCGGCGCTGGCGATGACGATGCCGAACACCAGCATCAGGCCGAACACCGCAAGGTTCACGAGCTGCTGGTTGGGGAACAGCAGGGATTTCTTCATCAGCCCCTGCAGCTTGGCGAAGGCCACCATGGAGCCGGAGAAGGCCACCGAGCCGATCAGGGCGCCGGCCACGGCCAGGGTCTGGAAGCTGGCCGAGTGCACCTCGCCCTTGAGCAGTTCCACCGCCGCGATGGCCGCCGCGGCGCCGCCGCCCATGCCGTTGTAGATGGCGATCATCTGCGGCATGTCGGTCATGGCAACTTTCTTGCCGGTATACCAGGCCGCGCCACCACCGATCAGCATGGCGAGGATCATGAGGCCGAAGTTGTGCATGCCTGGCCAGAAGAAGGTGGCCAGGGTGGCGACGGCCATGCCGACGCCGGCCCAGATGATGCCGCCGCGCGCGGTACGCGGCGAACTCATCCGCTTGAGGCCGAGGATGAAGAGTACGGCCGCGGCGAAGTAGCTCAGTTCGATCATTGGCCGCGCTCCCTGCTGGTCTTGAACATCTCGAGCATGCGCTCGGTGACCACGTAGCCGCCGACGGCGTTGCCCGCGGCCAGCATGACGCCGATGAAGCCGATGAAGCGCTCCATGTCGGTCGCGGCGTGGCCCATGGCGACCATGGCGCCGACCAGCACGATGCCGTGCACGAAGTTGGAGCCCGACATCAGGGGAGTGTGCAGGATGACCGGCACGCGGGAAATGACCTCGTAGCCGGTGAAGGCGGCGAGCATGAAGATGTAGAGTGCAGTGAAGCCTTCGATCATGATGCGTCTCCTTCCACCCGCTGGCGGGTCGGCTGGTGCCGGATCTCGCCCTCGTGGGTCAGCGCGCTGTCGCGAATCACCTCGTCTTCCCAGTCGAGATTCAGTTCGCCCTCGCTGATCATGGGGCTGAGGAAGTTGAACAGGTTTCTGGCGTACATCTCGCTGGCGTGCACCGGCAGCATGGCGGGCACGTTGAGCGGGCCGTACACGGTCACGCAGCCGTACACGTACTCCTCGCCCGGCTTCGTGACCTCGCAGTTGCCGCCACCCTCCGCGGCCAGGTCGATGATGACCGAGCCGACCTTCATGTTCTCGACCATCTCCTGGCTGATGATCTTCGGCGACGGTTTGCCCGGGATGGCTGCGGTGGTGATCACGGCATCGGCCTGGGTGACATGCCGTGCCAGCACCTCGATCTGCTTGCGCTTCTCTTCCTCGGTCAGCTCGCGGGCGTAGCCGCCACTGCCCTCGGCCGACACGCCGGTATCCACGAAACGGGCGCCCAGCGATTCCACCTGCTCCCTGGTGGCGCTGCGCACGTCATAGCCTTCGACAATGGCGCCCAGGCGCCTGGCGGTGGCGATGGCCTGCAGGCCGGCGACGCCGGCGCCGATCACCAGCACCTTTGCCGGGCGGATGGTGCCGGCCGCGGTGGTGAGCATGGGAAAGAAGCGGCCGGTGCGGTCGGCGGCCATGATCGCTGCCTTGTAGCCGGCGACCGCGGCCTGCGAGGACAGGGCATCCATGCTCTGGGCACGCGAGATGCGCGGGATCAGCTCCATGGCAAAGGCCGTGATCCGGCGATCGCGCATGCGCGCCACCCGCTCGGGGTACTTGTGCGGCAGCATGAAGCCGATGACCACCGCGCCCTCGCGCATGAGGTCGATTTCCTCCTCGCCGGGCGGCTGGACCTTGAAGATGACGTCGGCCTCGCCGAACAGCTTCGCGCGGTCCTCGGTGAAGGTGACGCCGATGTAGTCCTCGTCCACATAGTGGGCACCGGCGCCGGCGTCATGCTCGATGAACACCTCGGCGCCGAGATCGACGAAACGCTTGGCAACCGAGGGATCGAGCGCGACACGACGCTCCCCCGGCAGCGTTTCCCTGGGTACAGCCAAACGTATTGCCATGGGTGCTACCTCATCCGCGGCCGGGTGGCCGCCGGCCTGGCCTGGACTGAATTCGGGTGGCGGGCGGGCACGGGCGCCGACCCTCAAAGGGGCGACATGATACCGGATTCATGGAAGTGATTGAATCGTGGCCGGGAGGCCTGGCGCGAGGCCGGCCGGGACCGCGTTCGGCAATCGTCTGATGGCCGAAATATCACCGTAAAACAGCAGTTAAGGTTGTCCGGCCCATTTACATACGGCAAGGGTTCTGCGATAAAGGAGGCAATGCCCGGCCCGGCTGCCGTGGCTGCCCGAAGGAGGGGGACGCATGAACCTGCTGGCGCACCAGATCCTGAGGACCGACGCCTCCGGCATGCCGCTGGAGTGGGTGGACTATCGTGAGGCGGTCCGCCTGTACCACCTCGGTCAGGTGGCCTACGCCTGTGGATCGACGCTGTTCCGGGTCCACGGCGGCATCAATGCCCGCAGCGGCCGGCAGAGCGTCATCGAACTCAATTCCATCATTGCCACCCAGGGCGCCAACCATGCCCTGCGCCGTGGCCATGCCGACTATGTGCCGCCGCTGAACAACCGGACCCTGTTCCGGCGCGACGCCTTCCTCTGCCTGTACTGCGGGGGGCGGTTCCAGGTCAGCGAGCTGTCACGGGATCATGTCACGCCCCTCAGTCAGGCCGGACAGGACGTCTGGACCAACGTGGTCACGGCCTGCAAGCGCTGCAACAATCACAAGGCGGGCCGGCGCCCCGAGGAGGCCGGCATGGAACTGCTGGCGGTACCCTTCACCCCCACCCATGCCGAGTACATCTACCTGCAGGGCAAGCGGGTACTGGCGGACCAGATGGAATTCCTGCTCGCCCACTTCCCGCGCCACAGCCCGCTGCATGCCCGGTTGCGAGCCGGGATGTGACGAGGGGCGTCGAGCCGGTTTTGTTGCAACCTGCAGGTCAGCGCCTGTCGGTCTTCGTCCCGGCGTTGCCCGCGGGCTGGACGCCGGCGTCACCCGCCTGAGGTTGTACCGATTCCGGATGTGTGGCCAGCCATTCGGCCAGTTTTTCCTCGACCGGATATTCGCTGCCGGAGCCTTCGACCACGATGCAGTCTTCGAGCAGCTTGACCGGCAGGGTACTGGGACATTCGGCGTGAACGGGCGCGGACAGGAGCAGCGTCGCGCTCGCTGCGCAAAGAGACAGGTTCTTCATGTGGATTACCCCTGTATGAACGATTCCATGTTCCGCAGCGGATCCCCGGTTCCGGTGCTTTGCCGGCACCTGATGTGACAGAAACCTCGCGTTGAAATGGATCCGGCTGCGGTTATCCTTCCAGTGCAGGGTGAAGTGTGGTCGCTGCGCGGGTTGTCGGGTATCCGCATACGCGGAGCAGCGCTGTAGGCACTAAAGTGCAGAATATGTAGGCGCAGGCTGACGCCGGAGGGAATATCCTGGTGGACACGGACTGGGCGATCATTGCAGAGGCTGTTCGCGCACAGGGCGGCGTCGACATCGACCCCGAACGGCGGCAGCCGGTGGGGGGCGGCTGCATCAACGAGGCCTGGCGGGTCGAGGGTGACCCGGCGCCGGTGTTCGTCAAGCGCAACCGGGGGGCGCTGGCGGACATGTTCGAAGCCGAGGCCGAGGGCCTGCGCGCCATTGTCGACAGCGACAGCGTGCGTGCGCCGCGGCCGCTGTGCACGGGCGTGGCCGGTAGCCGTGCCTTTCTGGTGCTGGAGTACCTGCCCTTCGGGCATGGCACCGGCTCGGCTCAGGCCATCCTGGGCCGGCAGCTGGCAGCAATGCACCGCGCCACCGCGCCGGCCTTCGGCTGGCATCGCGACAATACCATCGGCTCGACACCCCAGGTCAATGACTGGACCCCGGACTGGGTGGCGTTTCTTCGGGTGCATCGGCTCGGTTACCAGTACGAACTGGCGGCGGCCAACGGCTTCGGCGGGGAGCTGACCCGGCTGGGCGAGCGCCTGCTGGCGTTACTGGATGGATTCTTCACCGATCACCGGCCACAGCCGAGTCTGCTGCACGGCGATCTCTGGTCGGGGAACCAGGGCGTGCTGGCCTCGGGCGAGCCGGTGATCTTCGATCCGGCCACCTACTACGGCGACCGCGAGGCGGACCTGGCCATGACCGAGCTGTTCGGCGGCTTCGGTGCGGACTTTCATGCAGCCTACCGGGAGGCCTGGCCGCTGGATGCGGGTTACGAGGTACGCAAGGTCCTGTACAACCTCTATCACATTCTCAACCATCTCAACCTGTTCGGTGGCGGCTACCACGGCCAGGCACTGTCCATGACCCGCCGCCTGCTGGCCGAGCTGGGCTGAAGCCTATTCGCCCTTGCGGCCGCGTGCCATCTCCTCCAGCCAGCCTTTCCAGTTGGATGGCTGGTTGGGTGACAGATTGGCGCGCACTTCGTAGAGTTTTTCGAGGTGCAACGCCAGCGCCTGCACGAAGGGCAGGTCACGGGCCTCGCGGCAGTAGGCATCGAGTTCGGCCATGAGCTGGAAGGGTGTCACCTCGCCGAGGATGTTGTAGGTCTTGTCCAGCAGCAGGTTGTAGGCCGAGAGATGACCGGCGACCCACTGGGCGAAGGCGAGCGCGGCCTCGCCGCCCTGGTCGCGGGCCTGCAGATAGTCGGCGCAGGTGCGGCCGCCGGCACCGAACACGGCATAGTTGCCGTTGAGATCCCGAGCCTGGACGCTGGTGGTGCAGCTCAGGGCGATCATCAGCAGAAGCCGGCGCCAGGTCATGATACGCCTCACGGTCCCTGGATGAGCGAGAGATGAGGCCCGGCGCAGGACGGCGGCGCCTCGGGATGCCGCGCCAGCCAGGCCTCGAAGTCCGCGATCTCCATCGGGCGTGCGATGTGGAAGCCCTGGGCCTGGTCGCAGCGCAGGATTTCCAGCAGATCCCAGATTTCCTGATTCTCTACTTCTTCGGCCACCACTTCCAGTCCCAGGTTGTGGGCGAGATCGATGGTCGAGCGCACGATGATGGCGGCATTGTCGTTTTCGAGCATGTCCATGACGAAGGACTTGTCGATCTTGATGCGGTTCACCGGCATCTGCTTGAGGTAGGCCAGCGAGGAAAAGCCGGTCCCGTAGTCGTCGACCGAGAGCCGCACACCGAGCCGGCTGAGTCGCCCGAGGATGCGGTTGGCGCGCTCGGGGTTCTTCATCATGGCGTTTTCGGTGATTTCCAGTTCCAGGCAGTGACCTGGCAGGCGGTGCCGGCGCAGCAGGCTGTCGACGTGCTCGGCAATGTCGCTATGGTCGAGGTTCCAGGTCGACAGGTTCACCGCCACCGGGATGTCCCAGCGCCGCGCGCGCCATTCGGCACACTGGGCAAGTGCCCTGTCCAGCACCCACAGCGTGAGCGGGCGTATGAGCGCCGTCTGCTCCGCCGTCTGGATGAGATATTCCGGCGAGATGTTGTGCCAGCGGGGCCACCGCAACAGCACCTCCACACCGACCAGCCGGCTGTCGGCAACCGCCAGCTTGGGATGGAAAGCCAGCGTCAGTTCGCCCTCGTCGATGGCCTTGCGCAGTTCGCCGATCAGCGACAGCCGGGCCACGCTGTGGCGGTCGGCATCGGCGTCGTAGACACTGTAGGTCAGGCCCTCGTGCTTGGCGACATACATGGCGACATCGGCACGCTTGATCAGGGTGGCGACGTCGTGGCCATGTTCGGGGTGGCTGGCGATGCCGATACTGGTGCCGACCAGCAGCTGGTGGTCCTGGCGTGGTATCGGCCGTTCGATGCACTCGGAGATGCGTCGGGCCATGGCCTCGGCCTCCTCGACACCTGTGTCCGGCAACAGCACCGCGAACTCGTCGCCCCCGAGGCGGGCCACGGTATCTGTACCCCGCAACAGGCCGGAGAGCCGTTGGGCGACCTCGCGCAGCACTTCATCGCCGGTGTCGTGGCCCAGGGTGTCGTTGATTTCCTTGAAGCGGTCCAGATCCAGCATCATCAGGCAGAAGGAGTGGCCTTCCCGACGGGCGCGCGACAAGGCCTGCTCCAGGCGGTCGTGGAGCAGGGCGCGGTTGGGCAGGCCGGTGAGATCGTCGTGCAGGGTCTGGTGGCGCAGCGCGCGCTGGCGCTCGTCGATACGCGCCTGCATCTGTTCGAAGGCCTGCACCAGGTCGCGCGCCTCGATGCTGTCTGCCTGGGGCAGGGGCTGATGCGTGTGACCATCGGCCACCGCCTTCATGGCCCGGGTCAGGCTGCCGATGGGGCCGAGCACGGTGCGCTGGAAATAGACATAACCGACGCCGATGACCAGAAAGGCGATACCGGCGAGCAGCCAGGTGTTCTGGATCAGCCGCTGCGCGACCTGCGCCCACAATGCCACTTCGGCGCGCGCGGCGTTGTCCAGTTCGATTTCAATGCTTTCCAGCAGTTTCCAGATTTCCGCATACAAGGGCTGGATACGGTTGGCAATCAAGGGTATGTCGGCACGCCATTCGGTACTGGCCTGTTGCTTGCGAAAGGCCTCGAAGCCTGCATGCCAGGTCTCGGCCGCGTCGCGCATGCCGGCGAGCGACTCGCTGCCCTGCAGGCCCAGGCGGCCGTCGTCGGCCAGCGCCCGCAGCTTGTCGAGCAGGGCGAGTACCTGTCTGTAATGCAGATCGATGTCGTGGCGCGCATCGAGCTGACCGCGCTGGCTGTCGCCATAGATCCCGGCGCGGCGAATGAGGTAGAGCCGGAAGGCCCCGACCATCTGGCCCCAGGCGTGTTGCGCGCGCGTGAACAGGCGCCGGGCGCCAGCCCCGCCAGGCTCCGATTCCGCCTCGCTCAACGCGAGCTGTACCAATGTATTGAAGCGGACATTGGCCGGCCCCAGGGTGTCGTCCACGATCTCGATGGCGGGGAACAGTTGCTGAAGATCGGACCGGATTGCCATCAGCCGCCGGGCCTCGCGGTCCAGTTCCCGGATGGCCGCCTCCAGACGGGTCGCCTGGGCCGCCAGGCCCTCCTCGCGAATCCAGTCCAGCGCCTTGAGCCGGCGCGCGTGCCGCCCGGCATCGACGATTCGTGCCTCGACCTCCCGGCGCGCGGCCTCGGATGGCTTGAGCAGGTGCCCTTGCAGCGCGTATTCGGTGCCCCACACGGCGCTGCGCACCGCCCGGCTGTGCAGGGCCGCCTCGCTGCGCCGCGTGATGCTCTCGGCGGTCGCCTCGCGGGCGCTTTCGACGTATTCATGTATGACCAGCGCACTGGTCAGGATGATCAGCACCACGCCCAGCGCCACCAGCAGATAGCGGTGGCGGAGGCTGTGGACCCGGGATCGGGCGCGCGGTTCTGGTCGGTCGGTCATTCGTCAGCCAAGGGTTTGTTCCGCCTGTCGCAACAGGGTGACGACGGGCAGTGTGTAACGTCTTGGATCCGCGGACAATATGCAGGACAGCCTTGCCATCACAGCCCGTTTCGGTGCGGTGAACCAGGTTCATCCGCAGTCCTTGATGCAATATGCAGGTTAGCGGCTGCCGCTGTGTGGGACTTTAGTATTTTTCGGAAAAATCAGTCGCTTGTGGCGTGGAAGCCGGGAGAGAGCCGGTGCACTGCCTCGACCATGGCGGCGGCGTGCTCGGGGTCGATCTGGGGATGGATGCCGTGGCCGAGGTTGAACACATGGCCGCTGCCGGCGCCGAAGCTGGCCAACACGGCGCCGACCTCGCGTTCGATGGTGGCGGGCGAGGCGTAGAGCACGGCCGGATCCAGATTGCCCTGCAGCGCGACGCGGTCGCCGACCCGGGCGCGCGCCTGGCCGATGTCGGTGGTCCAGTCCAGGCCCAGGGCGTCGGCGCCGGCAGCGGCCATGTCCTCCAGCCACTGGCCGCCATTCTTGGTGAAGAGGATCACCGGTACGGTGCGGCCCTCGGCCTCGCGGGTCAGGCCCTCGACGATCTGGCGCATGTAGGCCAGCGAGAAGGCCCGGTAGGCGGCTGGTGACAGGACCCCGCCCCAGGTGTCGAAGACCATCAGCGCCTGGGCACCTGCGGCGACCTGGGCATTGAGATAGGCGGTCACCGCACGGGCGGTGGTGTCCAGCAGCCGATGCAGCAGTTCCGGGCGGTCGTACATCATGCCCTTGACCTGGCGGAAGTCCTTGGAGGTGCCGCCCTCGACCATGTAGGTGGCCAGCGTCCAGGGGCTGCCGGAGAAGCCGATCAGCGGTACCCGCCCGGCCAGCGCGGCGCGGATGGTGCGCACGGCGTCCATGACGTAGCCCAGCTCCTGCTCGGGATCGGGTACCGGCAGCCGCGCGACATCGGCCTCGCTGCGCACCGGGCGTTCGAAGTGCGGGCCCTCGCCTTCGGCGAAGTAGAGCCCGAGGCCCATGGCGTCGGGCACGGTGAGGATGTCCGAGAACAGGATGGCCGCGTCCAGCGGAAAGCGTTCCAGCGGCTGCAGGGTTACCTCGCAGGCGAGTTCGGGGTTGCGGCACAGGTCCATGAAGCTGCCCGCCTTCTCGCGGGTGGCGCGATACTCGGGCAGGTAGCGCCCGGCCTGGCGCATCATCCACACGGGCGTAACGTCCACGGGCTGGCGGAGCAGCGCCCGCAGGAGACGGTCGTTTTTCAGGGTCGACATGGCCGGCAGTTCAACGCAATGGCGCAAAGCAGTAAAGCATGTGACATCATGATTCCTTTGTGCTCTTGGCGCCTTTGCGTCACCGCGTCGGGCATTCGGCAGCGGGGCTGTCCTGCTATCGCGGCAGTTCCGAGCTGCCCATCAGGTATTCGTCGATGGCGCGCGCGCACTGCCGCCCCTCGCGAATGGCCCAGACCACCAGCGACTGGCCACGGCGCATGTCGCCGGCGGCGAACACCTTGTCCAGGGACGTGCGGTAGGCCGTCGGGCCTTCGGTGTCGCCGCGGACGTTGCCGCGGGCGTCGTATTCCACGCCGAGATCGTCCAGCAGACCCTCGTGCACCGGATGGACGAAGCCCATGGCGAGCAGTACCAGCTCGGCCTTGAGCACGAATTCGGAATCCGGTACCTCTTTCATCTTCCAGGCGCCATGTTCGTCCCTGTGCCATTCCACGCGGGCGCACCGCACGCCGGTCACCTGGCCGTTCTCGCCCAGGAATTCCTTGGTGGTCACGGCCCACATGCGCTCGCAGCCTTCCTCGTGGGAAGTCGAGGTCCGCAGCTTGTTCGGCCACTCCGGCCAGGTCAGCAGCTTGTCTTCCTTTTCCGGCGGTTTGGGCAGGATTTCCAGCTGGGTGACCGAGCGCGCGCCCTGGCGATTGGAAGTGCCGATGCAGTCGGAACCGGTGTCGCCGCCGCCGATGACCACCACATCCTTGCCGGTCGCCAGGATGGCCTGATCCTCGGGGATGGCGTCGCCAGCCACGCGCCGGTTCTGCTGGGGCAGAAACTCCATGGCGAAGTGCACGCCCTTGAGATCGCGTCCCGGCACCGGCAGATCGCGCGGCTTCTCCGAGCCGCCGGTCAGGGCGATGGCATCGAAGCCGTCCAGCAGCTCGCGCGCGGGCAGGTCGACGCCGACATGGGTGTTGGGCCGGAACTCGATGCCTTCGGCGGCCATCTGTTCCATGCGCCGGTCGATCAACCATTTCTCCATCTTGAAGTCGGGAATGCCGTAGCGCAGCAGGCCGCCGATGCGGTCGTTCTTTTCGAACAGGGTGACTTCGTGGCCGACACGCGCCAGTTGCTGGGCACAGGCCAGTCCCGCGGGACCGGAACCGACCACGGCGACCTTCTTGCCGGTCTTGTGTGCCGGCGGCTGCGGCGCCACCCAACCCTCCTCGAAGGCGCGATCGATGATGGCGCATTCGATGGACTTGATGGTGACCGGCTCGTCCTGCAGGTTCAGGGTGCAGGATTCCTGGCAGGGCGCGGGGCAGATGCGGCCGGTGAACTCGGGGAAGTTGTTGGTCGAGTGCAGCACCTCGATGGCATCGCGCCAGTCGCCGCGCCAGACCAGGTCGTTCCAGTCCGGAATGATGTTGTTGACCGGGCAGCCCTGGTGGCAGAAGGGAATGCCGCAGTCCATGCAGCGGCCGCCCTGGCGCCGGAGTTCCTCCTCCGGCAGCGGGATCACGAATTCCCTGTAGTGCTTCAGGCGTTCCTCGACCGGCGCGTAGCCGCGGTCATGGCGGGGAAACTCGAGAAATCCGGTTGGCTTGCCCATGGACTCTTACCTTCCTCCGGACGCGGCCAGTTCCGCGTTCCTGGACTGTTGCATCTCTTCCAGCGCACGGCGGTAGTCCACCGGCATCACCTTGACGAACTTCGGCAGGTACTCGGCCCAGTTGTCGAGTATGTCGCGGGCGACGCTGCTGTTGGTGTAGTGCAGGTGACGTTCGATCAGGCCGCGCAGGCGCTGGGCATCGTAACGGGTGAGATCCTTGCGGATATCCACCAGGCCGTGGGTCTCCAGGTCGCCACCCTCGTGGGCCAGCTCCTCGAGCAGCTCGTCTTCCTCGGGCACCGGTTCCAGTTCGACCATGGCCAGGTTGCAGCGGCTGCGGAAGTCGCCGTCGCGGTCCAGCACATAGGCGATCCCTCCCGACATGCCCGCGGCGAAGTTGCGCCCGGTCGGGCCCAGCACCACCACCACGCCGCCGGTCATGTATTCGCAGCCGTGGTCGCCCACGCCCTCGACCACCGCGGTGGCGCCCGAGTTGCGGACGGCGAAGCGCTCGCCCGCCACGCCGCGGAAGAAGCATTCGCCGGAGATGGCCCCGTAGAGCACGGTGTTGCCGACGATGATGTTGTGCTCGGGGACGATCGGGCAGTCCGCCGGCGGGTAGGCGACGATGCGGCCGCCGGAGAGGCCCTTGCCGACGTAGTCGTTGCCCTCGCCTTCCAGCTCCAGGGTCACGCCGTGTGCCAGCCAGGCGCCGAAGGACTGGCCGGCCACACCCTTGAGCCTGATGTGGATGGTGTCCTCGGGCAGACCCTCGTGGCCATAACGCTCGGCCACCCGCCCGGAGAGCATGGCGCCCACCGAGCGGTTGGTGTTCTTCACCGCTGTTTCGATCTTCACCGGTTCGCCACGTTCCAGGGCTGGCGTTGCCTGTTCGATCAGACGATTGTCCAGCGCCTTGTCGAGACCGTGGTCCTGCGCCTCGCAGTTGTGGAGTTTCTCGCCCGGCGCGGTTTCCGGCATGTGCAGGATGCGCGAATAGTCGAGGCCCCTCGCCTTCCAGTGGTCGATGGCCTTGCACATGTCCAGCCGGTCCATGCGTCCGACCATTTCGTCGAAGGTACGGAAACCCAGCTGTGCCATCAGCTGGCGTACTTCTTCGGCAACGAAGAAGAAGTAATTGACCACGTGCTCGGGCTTGCCGACGAAGCGCTTGCGCAGCTCCGGATCCTGTGTGGCCACGCCCACCGGGCAGGTGTTCAGGTGGCACTTGCGCATCATGATGCAGCCCTCCACGATCAGCGGCGCGGTGGCGAAGCCGAATTCGTCGGCGCCGAGCAGGGCGCCCACCACCACGTCGCGGCCGGTGCGCAGGCCGCCGTCCACCTGCACCGCGATGCGTGTACGCAGCTTGTTGAGCACCAGCGTCTGGTGGGTCTCGGCCAGGCCGATTTCCCAGGGGCTGCCGGCATGCTTGATGGAGGTCAGCGGGCTGGCGCCGGTGCCGCCATCGTAGCCGGCGATGGTGACGTGATCGGCGTGCGCCTTGGATACGCCCGCAGCCACGGTACCGACGCCGACCTCGGACACCAGCTTGACGCTGATGCGGGCCCGCGGGTTGACGTTCTTGAGGTCGTGGATGAGCTGCGCCAGGTCCTCGATGGAATAGATGTCGTGGTGCGGCGGCGGCGAGATCAGGCCGACACCGGGCGTGGAATGGCGCACCCTGGCGATCCACTCGTTCACCTTGTGCCCGGGGAGCTGGCCGCCCTCGCCGGGCTTGGCACCCTGTGCCATCTTGATCTGGATGTCGTCGGCGTTGACCAGATATTCGGTGGTCACTCCGAAACGGCCCGAGGCCACCTGCTTGATGGCCGAGCGCATGGAATCGCCATTCTCCAGCGGCTTGAACCGCGACGGCTCCTCGCCGCCCTCGCCGGTGTTGGACTTGCCGCCGATGCGGTTCATGGCAATGGCCAGCGTGGTGTGCGCCTCCCAGGAGATGGAGCCGAAAGACATGGCGCCGGTGGCGAAGCGCTTGACGATCTCGCTGGCCGGTTCGACCTCCTCGATCGGGATCGGCTGCTCGGCAAAGCGGAACTCGAACAGGCCGCGCAGGGTCATGGCCTCGCGGCACTGGCGGTTCACGATCTCGGTGAACTCGGCAAAGGTGCGCGCATCATTGGCGCGGGTGGCATGCTGGAGCTTGCCGATGGTCTCCGGCGTCCAGACGTGGCCGTCGCCGCGCACCCGGTAGGCATACTCGCCGCCCACGTCCAGGGCATTGGCGTAGATGGGGTTGTCGCCGTAGGCGTCACGGTGCCAGCGCACCGCTTCCTCGGCGACCTCGGGCAGGCCCGCGCCCTCGATCATGCTGGCGGTGCCGGTGAAGTAGCGGTCCACGAAGGACTGCTTCAGGCCCACGGCATCGAAGATCTGGGCGCCGCAGTAGGACTGGTAGGTGGAAATGCCCATTTTGGACATCACCTTGAGAATGCCCTTGCCGATGGCCTTGATGTAGCGCTGGTGCGCCTCCTTCTCGTCCACTTCCTCCGGGAACTCGTCCATCATGCTGGAGATGGTTTCGAAGGCGAGATAGGGGTTGATGGCCTCGGCGCCATAGCCTGCCAGCACGCAAAAGTGATGCACCTCGCGCGCCGCGCCCGTCTCCACAACCAGGCCGACCTCGGTCCGCAGTCCGGCGCGGACCAGGTGATGGTGTACCGCGGAGGTCGCCAGCAGTGCGGGTATGGGGATGCGCTGGGCGGACACGCCGCGATCGGAGAGGATGAGGATGTTGTAGCCCTCGCGGACCGCCTTTTCCGCATCCCCGCACAGCGTATCCAGTGCCTCTTCCATGCCGGCGGCGCCCAGGTCGGCGGCGTAGCAGATGTCCAGGGTGCAGGTGCGGAAGGCGCCATCGGTGGACTTCTCGATGTTGCGGATGCGCTCCAGGTCCTTGTTGGTGAGGATGGGCTGGGCCACCTCCAGACGCATGTGACCACCACCGCTGTCGAGATCCAGCAGATTGGGGCGCGGCCCGATCAGCGACACCAGCGACATCACCAGCTCCTCGCGGATGGGGTCGATCGGCGGGTTGGTGACCTGGGCGAAGTTCTGCTTGAAGTAGTTGAACAGCGGCTTGGGCTTGTTCGACAACACCGCAGGCGGGTTGTCCGCGCCCATGGAGCCGATGGCCTCCTGGCCGGTGACGGCCATCGGCTTCATCAGTACCCGCAGGTCTTCCTGGGTATAGCCGAAGGCCTGCTGGCGATCGAGCAGGGTGGCCGGGTCGCCGCCATCGGGTTCCACCGCGGTGGGCAGGTTCTTGAGATGGATCTGGGTGCGGTCCAGCCAGTCCTGGTAGGGCTGGCGGGTGGCCAGCTGTTCCTTGATTTCGGCATCGTCGATGATGCGGCCCTCGGCCATGTCGATCAGGAACATCTTGCCGGGCTGCAGCCGCCACTTCTTGACGATCCTGTGGTCGGGGATGTCCAGCACGCCCATTTCCGAGGCCATCACCACCAGATCGTCGTCGGTGATCAGGTAACGTGCCGGGCGCAGGCCATTGCGGTCGAGGGTGGCGCCGATCTGGGTGCCGTCGGTGAAGGCGACGGCCGCGGGGCCGTCCCAAGGCTCCATGAGGGCGGCGTGATACTCATAGAAGGCACGGCGTTTCTCGTCCATCAGCGGATTGCCGGCCCAGGCCTCCGGAATCAGCATCATCATGGCATGGGCCAGCGAGTAGCCGCCCATTACCAGCAGTTCCAGGGCATTGTCGAAGGCTGCGGAATCGCTGGCGCCCTCGGGGATCAGCGGCCAGACCTTGTCCAGGTCCTCGCCCAGCAGTTCCGACGCCATGGCGTGGCGGCGGGCGCGCATCCAGTTCACGTTGCCGCGCAGGGTGTTGATCTCGCCGTTGTGGGCGATCATTCGGAACGGGTGCGCGAGGTCCCAGGACGGGAAGGTGTTGGTGGAGAAGCGCTGGTGCACCAGGGCCAGCGCCGAGACCAGGCGCTCGTCCTTGAGGTCGGGGTAGTAGGCGTCGACCTGATTGGCCAGCAGCATGCCCTTGTAGACCAGGGTGCGGCTGGAGAAGGAGGGCACGTAGAACTGATCGCGGCCCGCCCAGTCCGAGGCCTCGACCTGGTTCTCCACACGCTTGCGGATCACGAACAGCTTGCGCTCGAAGCCGGCGTTGTCCTCGACCGCCGGGCCGGGCGCCACGAACACCTGGCGCACCACCGGTTCCAGCGGCTTGACCGATTCGCCCAGGCAGCCGGCATCGGTGGGCACGTCGCGCCAGCCCAGCAGGGTTTGGCCTTCCTCGGCGATGGTCTCCTCGATCAGGGCCTCGCAGGCGGCGCGGGTGCGGGGATCGCGCGGCAGGAAGATCATGCCGACGCCATACTGGCCGGCCTCGGGCAGGTCCAGCCCCGCGGCCGCGCATTCCTCGCGCAGGAAGGCATCGGGGATCTGCATCAGGATACCGGCGCCGTCGCCGGCGAGAGGGTCGGCGCCCACGGCCCCGCGGTGGGTCAGGTTGGACAGGATCTGCAGCCCCTGGCGAACGATGGCGTGACTCTTCTCGCCCTTGATGTGGGCGACGAAGCCGACCCCGCAGGCATCGTGCTCGTTGATCGGGTCGTACAGCCCCTGTTTGGGCGGCAAGGCACCACGACTCATGGTCGAACCTCTCGTAACTGATCGAAAATCCAGCCCGCATATCGCGCCAGGGCGGCAGCGGACGGCAGGTAACCTGTTGTGCCGGAGGGCGATGAACCGGATTCCAGTCACGTCCTGCGGGGCACGGTTTGTGACCGCCCGCATCCCCTGGTGCAACAATGCGGGTCGGTGTTCCGCGGCGGGGCGAGACCGGTGTGCGGACCGGGCGTGACAGACGGGTGGTCCCCGGGCGGTCGGCAAGTATAGCGCCGCCCCGGGGGCGGTTCAATTGGCCCTGCCCAAATGGGAGGGGCCAGAAGCATCTGAAATAAAGCCTGTTTCCGGCCTTCAGTCGGCAGCGATCGCGGCCTGGACCTCGCCCATGCGGCGTGGCCAGGGCTGCCCCTTGCGCACGGCCGCCGGCAGTCGGGCAATGGCGGCCCGGGCCGCGGCCCGGTCGGGGAAGCTGCCGTGGATGGCGACATACCAGTCGCCACCCTTGTAGCGGCTGTGCAGCACGCCGGTCCGCGGGTCGTCGGCCAGGCCGTGGCGGCGCAGGAAGGCTTGCGCCGAGGTCGCCTCGCGCACGCCGAGCAGTTGCAGGGTCCAGTGGTCTGCCGGCTGGGCCTTCACCCAGGCCAGGAAGGGATCCTCGGGCGGGGTGGTCGGTGGGGGTGACGGTTTTCCCGGGGCCGGGGACGCTTCCGCGGTTGCCTCGGGCGGTTCCGATGCCGGGGCCGAGGCAGACGCCTCCGGCCGCGGCGTGGTCGCCTGCGCGGAGAGCGCGGGTGCAGTGTCCGGTTCAGCGGCGTGCGGTGCCTTGTTGGGGGGTGGCTGTTCCCCGGCAACTGTCCCGCTCGCCTGCCGGGGCGCCACGGTTTCGGTCGCAACCGGTGGCCCGGGGGCCGCGGTCGCTTCGGCGGCGGCCGGCGCTTCCTCCTGCGTCGGGCCGGTTTCGGCAACGGTTTCCGGGGGCGCGGGCGTTGCCGTCCCGGAAGGCGCCTGCGCCGCGGGCGGGGGCAGCGTCAGTTCCACCAGCGGTGGTTCGCCCTCGTCCGAACCCGAGCTGAACAGGGTCCAGGCCACGACCAGCGCCAGTGCCAGGGCGCTGCCCCCCAGCAGCCAGCGCCGTTTTTGCACTCGCCCGGCCGGGGTGCCCGGCATGGCCGTCACCCGCTGGGCGCGTTCGTCCAGGGTCTGCCGGGCCAGCCGGTTGAGGGCACCCGGACGGCCCTCGGCGCGCTTGTGCATGGCGCGCACCTCGGTGGCGCTGAAGGGGCTGTCGCCTGAGTAGCCGGCGATTGCCAGCCGGTACATCAGGTAGGCCGCGCTCTGCTGGGCGTCGAAGGGGGCGATGTCCAGCCGGTGCACCAGCGGATCGCGGGCCGGGTTGAGGCCCAGCTTCAGCAGCCGCTGGTCGAGGCCGGGCTCGGCGAACAGCAGCATGCGCAGGGCCTGTACCGTCTGTCGGGGTGACTCGCCCAGCCCCAGCAGGGCCTGAACGGCCTCGTCACTCATGGCCTGGGCGTCGTCGATCACCAGTACCGCCAGCCGGCCGTCCTGCTGTAGCGCCTCGCCGCGGCGCAGGGCCTGCAGCGCAAGCTCGTCGGCGTCCAGTTCGGCGTCCAGTCCCAGGCAGGCGGCGAGGCGCTGGCGCACGTCATCCGTGCTGGCGAGTTCGTTGCCGGAGAGCATGCAGACCAGCCAGCTCTCGGGGGCGCGCAGCCGGAACTGGCGCGCCAGCGTGGTCTTGCCCGCCCCCTGCGGCGCATGGATCAGCAGGAGCTGGTCGCTGAACTGGGTGAGATGGGCGAGCAGATCCAGCCGCTGCATCAGCGCCGGATCGGCATAGAAAAAGGCATCGGCAACGCCCTCGGCGAAGGGTTCCTGTGCGAGGCCGAGGGCCGCCTGATAGCCGTTGTCGCCGCTGTCGTTCATGGCTGCTCCTGGCCCTGTACGAACACGACCCGGTAGCCGCGTCGCAACTGGTCGTCCCGTACCCGCATCAGTGCCGCCTCGGCCGATTCCCGGTCGGGAAAGTGCTCCTTCAGCAGGCGTCCGCCGGCACCCTGATGACCCCATTCGCGCACCAGCGTCCAGCCCTCCAGCAGGTCTTCCTGCAGGTGCAGGTGATAGTAGCGGGGCGCGCTGCCGTCGCTCGCCGGGATCTGCATGTAGATGCGCATGGGGGCAAGATACAAGAGACAAGATGCAACAGACAAGGAACTGCTTGTTTTGCCTGTATCTTGTGTCTCCCGATCATGTCAGCTCGCGCGGATTGTAGACGCGCTCGTACTCGGCGATGGCATAGCGGTCGGTCATGCCCGCGACATAGTCGGCCACGGCACGGGCGCGGCCGGCCTCGCCCAGCGTCTCGCCCAGCCGGCGGGCATGCGCGCGGGCCTCGTCGGGGAGCAGGCGGATGTCCTCGAAGAAGGCTTCGAACAGGGCGCGGATGACGCGCGCGGCCTTGGCGCTCATCCGATGGACGCGGTAATGACGATAGAGGTGCTCGCGCAGGAAACGCTTGAGCTCGAGGTTCTGGCGCCGCATGTCCTCGGAGAAGCGGATCAGGGGTGCCTCGTGACGACGTACGGCCTCGATGTCCGCGGGCTGTGCTGCGTCGAGGGCCGCCTGGCTGGTCTCGATCAGGTCGATGACCTGGCGGTTGATCATGCGCCGGACCACCTCGTGGATGGCGCGACGTTCGGGCAGGTCGGGATAGCTGCCGCGGACTTCCTCGAACAGGGCGCGGAACAGCTCGATGTCATCAAGTTGCTCCAGCGTGATCAGTTCCGCGCGCAGGCCGTCGTCCACGTCGTGACTGTTGTAGGCGATCTCGTCGGCAAGATTGGTGAGCTGGGCTTCGAGGCCGGGCTGCTCCCGTTTCAGGAAACGTTCACCCACATCGCCCAGTTCCCGGGCCTTGGGCAGCGAGCAATGCTTGAGAATGCCCTCGCGGGTTTCGAAGGTGAGGTTGAGTCCGCGGAAGGCGGCATAGCGTTCCTCGAGTTCGTCCACCACCCGCAGTGACTGCAGGTTGTGCTCGAAGCCACCGAAGTCCTTCATGCAGGCGTTCAGCGCATCCTGGCCGGCATGACCGAAGGGCGTATGGCCCAGGTCGTGCGCCAGGGCGATGGCCTCGGTGAGATCCTCGTTGAGGCGCAGGGCGCGGGCGATGGAGCGCGCGATCTGGGCGACTTCGATGGAATGGGTGAGACGGGTGCGGAACAGGTCGCCCTCGTGGTTGACGAAGACCTGGGTCTTGTATTCCAGGCGCCGGAAGGCGGCGGAATGGATGATGCGGTCGCGGTCGCGCTGGTACTCGCCGCGATAGCGCGGGCCGGGTTCGGCGTGGCGGCGGCCACGCGAACCGGCATCAGTGGCGGCGTAGGGGGCCAGGTCCGGCATGGGCATGCCCTTGCTGCCTGATCGGGGCCGGCTCAGTCACCGCCGGCCGCCTCGTCGAGAACGGCTCGCAGCGCGGCGGGATCGAAGTCGTCGGTGACGACCGCGTGCCCGATGCCGCGCAGCAGCACCAGCCGCAGCCCGCCGTCAAGCACCTTCTTGTCCACCGCCATCAATTCCAGGAAACGATCGCTGTCGAGGTCGGCCGGCGGGCGGGTGGGCAGCGCGGCGGCCTCGAGCAGCCGCGCGATGCGTTCGACCTCGGCCTGCTCCAGCCAGCCCAGTCGCGCCGACAGGCGCGCGGCCAGCAGCATGCCCACTGCGACCGCCTCGCCATGCAGCCAGCGCCCATAGCCGGTCGCCGTCTCGATGGCGTGACCGAAGGTGTGGCCCAGGTTGAGCAGGGCACGGCTGCCGGCCTCGCGCTCGTCCTCGGCGACGACCTCGGCCTTGTTACGGCAGGAGCGCTCGATGGCCTCGGCCAGCGCCGCCGGTTTGCGCGCAGTGAGTTCGGCCATGTGCTGCTCGAGCCAGTCGAAGAACCCGGCGTCGCGGATCAGGCCATACTTGATGACCTCGGCGATGCCGGCGGCCAGCTGGCGGTCGTCGAGGGTATTGAGGGTGTCGGTGTCGGCGATGACGCAGTTGGGCTGGTGAAAGGCGCCGATCATGTTCTTGCCCAGCGGGTGATTCACGCCGGTCTTGCCGCCGACCGAGGAATCGACCTGGGCCAGCAGCGTGGTCGGGATCTGGATGAAATCCACGCCGCGCTGGTAGCAGGCCGCGGCAAAGCCGGTGATGTCGCCGACCACCCCGCCGCCCAGCGCCACCAGGGTGCAGCGGCGGTTGAAGCGTGCCTCGAGCAGGGCGTCGAATATCCGGTTCAGGATCTCGAGGTTCTTGTAGACTTCGCCGTCGGGCAGGATGACGCTTTCGGTGCGGAAGCCCCCGAGCGCGGCCAGCACCGGCTCCAGGTACAGCGGGGCGACCGTCTCGTTGCTGACCACCATCACCTGTTTGCCCCTGATGTGGGGCGCGATCAGGTCCGCGCGGCCCAGCAGGCCGGCACCGATGTGAATGGGGTAGCTGCGTTCGCCGAGTTCGACGCGGAGGGTCTTCATGCTGTTCGATGGCCGCCGGATTGCGGCAGGGTCGCCCTTGCTGACTGTGGCGCCCACTATAAATGACGGCGTGGCCGGGGGCCAGATGCCCGCCGATGTGCCCGCTTCGCGGGTCAGACGTGGGCCGGTCCCACACCGGGCTGGCGTTCCAGCCGACGAATGATCCGGCGCACCACATCCTTGACCGTGCAGCCATCGGTCTCGACGACCAGGTCGGAGATCTCGCGGTACAGCGGCTCGCGGACCTGCATCAGGGCTTCGAGGCGTGCCCGCGGATCCTCCGTCTGCAACAAGGGGCGCTTGCGGTCATGCGCGGTGCGCGCGAGTTGCTGGTCGACCGAGGTCTTCAGGTAGATCACGGTGCCGCGGCCGCCCAGGTGATGGCGATTGGCCTCGCGCAGCACGGCGCCGCCGCCGGTGGCGAGGACGATGTCGGGACGTGAGCTGAGTTCGGCGATCACGTCCTGCTCGCGGTCGCGGAAGCCTTCCTCGCCCTCGAGCTCGAAGATCAGGGGAATGTCGACGCCGGTACGGGCCTCGATCTCGCGGTCGCTGTCGACGAAGGTCTTGCCCAGGCTGCGCGCCAGCTGGCGGCCGATGGTGGATTTGCCGGCGCCCATGGGTCCGACCAGAAAAACACTGCCCGGCACTTTCATGCCGGGCAGTATTGCCGGATCGGGCGGCGCTGGCAAGCAGGTTCAGTTGATGGCCAGGCTTTCCTTGACGATCTTGGGTGTGACGAAGATCAGCAGTTCGGACTTGTCATTGACGTCCCGGGTCTGGCGGAAGATGCGCCCGATGCCCGGCAGATCGCCGAACAGCGGGATCTTGTCGGTTTCGTTGCTGCGGGTGTGCTCGTAGATGCCACCCAGTACGACCGTCTCGCCATTGTCGACCAGGACCTGGGTTTCGACCGAGCGTGTATTGATGGAGGGTACGCCGGCAAACACCTCGCCCACATTGTCCTTGCTCACCCTGAGATCCATGATGATGCGGTCGTCCGGGGTGATCTGTGGCGTCACGCGCAGCGCGAGCACGGCCTCCTTGAACTGGACCGCAGTCGCGCCGCTGGAAGCCGCCTGCAGATAGGGGATCTCCACGCCGGAGCGAATGACGGCCTCCTTCTGGTTGGAGGTGATCACCCGCGGGCTGGAGATGACTTCGCCACGGCCTTCGGCCTGCATGGCGGAGAGTTCGAGGCGCAGGAACTCGCGGCCGAGGCGGCCGATCAGGAAGTTGACCGCGCCCATGGGCTTGTTCACCCGCAGGTCGGTGGTCAGGGCCTCCACCGGCGGATCGGAGTCGGCAGGATTGGCGATGAAGGTGCCATAGACGCCGCTCTGGGCCAGGTCGCCTTCGAGGCCGCCGCCAAGGATGCTGGTGGTGGTGTTCGAACTCTCGGTCTTGCCGATGCCGAAGCGGGCGCCGAGATCCTTGGCGAAGTCGTCGTTGGCGATGACGATGCGGGACTCGATCAGTACCTGGCGCACCGGGATGTCCAGCCGGGTGACCAGGCGGCGGATCTCTTCCAGCTTGTCCGCGGTGTCCTGCACCAGCAATGTATTGGTGCGCTGGTCGATGCTCACCGAGCCGCGCTCGGACAGCAGCGCCTGGCCACCCTCGCTGCCCTGCAGCAGGGCGGCGATGTCCGCGGCCTTGGCATAGTTGACCTGGATATACTCGGAGTACAGCGGTGCCAGTTCCTCGATCTGCTTCTGGGCCTCCAGCTCGAGTTTCTCGCGCGCAGCGATCTCCTCGCTGGGCGCGACCAGCATGACGTCGCCGTTCTTGCGCATGGCCAGGCCCTTGGTCTTGAGGATGATGTCCAGGGCCTGGTCCCAGGGCACGTTCTGCAGCCGCAGGGTCAGGTTGCCGGACACGGTGTCGCTGACCACGATGTTGGTGCCGGTGAAGTCGGCGATGAGCTGGAGAACCGAGCGGACTTCGATGTCCTGGAAGTTGAGCGACAGCCGCTCGCCGGTGTAGCCGATCTTCTCGCGCTTGCGGGCCTCGAGTTCCTCCTTGGTCGTTTCGCGGATCTCCACCGTGAACAGGTCATCGGTCTGGTAGGCGACATGGTCGTAGTCGCCATGGGCGGAGATCACCATGTGTACCTTGTTGCCACTGGGCGATATGTCGATGGTCTCGACGGGGGTGGCGAAGTCCATGACATCCAGGCGGCGGGCCATGGCTTCGGGCAATCGGGCATCGTAGAAGTCGACCACCACGCGGGCGCCTTCCTGGCGCATGTCCACGGCGGTGGAGGGGTCGGACAGCTTGACGATCACCCGGCCCTCACCATTGGGTCCACGGCGGAAGTCGATGTTCTCGATGGCCCGGCCGGAGGCGGCGGTGTCGGGGCTTGCGGCCGGTGCCGGTGCGCTGCTCGGGGCGGGCGCGGCGGCGGCCTGGGCGCCCGCGGCCACGGCGGCCGGATCCTGCAGCGTCAGCACGATGCGGTTGCCCTCGACGCGGGTGGTGTAGGGGGCCATCTGCACCAGGTTCAGTACCACGCGGGTGCGGCCCTGGGCCTCGATCGCGGTCAGGCTCTTGGCCAGGCCCACGCCGATGGTCTGGGTGCGCTGCTTGAGGCCGTTATGGGTGCCGGGCAGGTCCAGCGCAATGCGCGCCGGGTTGTCGATGGTGAAACTGAGCGGTTCCGGGGCGGGCTCGGCCAGGGTCAGGACCACCTGCACCTTGTTGCCGGGCAGGGTGCCGACGTCGACGCTCTCCAGCCGGTTGCCGTCGGCGGCCTGGGCCGCGGTGGCCAGCAGCGCCAGCAGGCCGATCCAGGCGCCGGCGAGGCTGCACGGCAGCCGGTTACGAATGTGGGCGATGTACGTACCGATCATTGTCTGCTTCCCCCCATGGGATCATTCGCTGAGCGCGAGCGAGGCCGGTCGTTCCATCCAGCCCCCAAGCCCATCCGGTATGATTTCCGTCAGTTCGATCTCGTATTCGGTGATGCGCGTGATCTTGCCGTGGTTCTGGCCCAGGTAGTTGCCGGGTCGTACGCGGTGAATGGTGCCGTCCGAGGTCTGGACCAGGCCCCAGGTCTGGCCGTCCTTCTCCAGCGTGCCCACCATGCGCAGCGTATCCAGCGGATATTCCTCCAGCGCTTCGCGCGGCCGGTTGGCATCGGGGTGGATCCCGCTGTCCTGCTCGACGCCCGGCAGCGGCGTCAGGCCGCCCTCGGTGCTGGGGGTAAAGGGATCGCGCAGATCCTGCGCCTGGTAGATGAAGGTTTCATAGGGCTTGAACTCGGGCAGCGGCTCGATGCGTGCCTTCTGGTTGTTCCGCACCTGTTCCACCCATTGCCTGAGATCGTCGGTGGATCCCACCGTGCAGCCGCCAATGGCCAGCGCCAGCAGCAGTACCGGAGCCGGCAGCCGGGGTTTCTGCGTCACGGCGCCGCTCATTGGCCGGCCTCCTCTTCCTCGTCCAGGTAACGGTAGGTCTTGGCGGTCAGCTCCATGACCAGGTCATTGTTCGTTTCTTCCTTGTCGCTGGCGCGCTGAATGGCGATGTCATGCACCGTGACGATGCGCGGCAAAGCGGCGACACCGCTGACAAAGGCACCGAACTCGTGGAAGCGGCCCTTGACCTTGATGCTGATCGGCAGCTCGGCATAGAACTCCTTGGGTATTTCCGCCTGCGGCTTGAACAGCTCGAACTCCAGGCCGCTGGCCAGGCCGGTCTGGGAGACGTCCACCAGCAGGTCGGCAACCTCGGTCTTGTTCGGGAGCTGGCGCAGCATGGTGCCGAAGGACTGTTTCATTTCCTCCAGTTGCTGTTCGTAGGCAGCGAGGTTGGCGGCCTTGGCGGCCTTGCGCTCGAATTCGGACTTGAGTTCCGTTTCCTTGCGTTCCGCCTGTTCCAGGGTCAGGAGCTGATCCTTGATATCAAACCAGTAGCCGAGAAAGAGCACCACAACGGCGATCAGCGCCACCAGTACCACGCGTGCGGCCAGCGGCCAGGCATGGACGTTGCTGAAATCCAGATCGTTGAGATCGATTTCGGACAGATTCATCAGGGGTTCTCCTGTCCGTCGGTCTGTTCACCCGTGGCCGCCGCCTTCAGCGTGGCGAGCAGCACGAAACGCGCCACCCGGTTGCGGCCGGCCTCGATCGTCTCGATGACCTGCAGGCGCGGATTGCCCAGCCACAGCGAGCTGTCGATGTTGCGCATGTAGGCCGAGACCCGGGCATTGGACTGGGCCTCGCCCTCCATGGTCAGTTCGTTGCCGCGCTGGGTGAACTTGTTCAGGTGCACGCCGTCCGGCAGCGTGCGGACCAGCTCGTCCATCAGGTGCACGCTCAGTGGCCGGTTGCTTTGCAGTTCCTGGATGACGTTCATGCGGGCCAGCAGCTGGTTCTTGGTCTTGTCCAGCGATTTGATGGTCTTGATCTGCTCGTCCAGCTTCCTGATTTCGGCCTGGAGGAAGCTGTTGCGCTGCTCCTGGCCTTCGATGAAGCCCTGCACCTGCATGTGGATCAGGAACCAGACGGCTGCGGCAAGCACCGCGACGCCGGCGGCGATGAAGGCGAATTCCTGTTGCTGTTCCTTGCGCTTCTTCTCGCGCCACGGCAGCAGATTGATGTAAGCCATAGTCCCTTGAGCTCCTCAGCGCGGGCCGAAATTGCGCAGTGCGAGGCCACAGGCGATCAGCATGGCCGGTGCGTCATTGGCCAGTGTCTGCGGCTTGATGCGAGACGCCAGTGACATGTTCGCAAACGGGTTGGCGACCCGGGTCTCTATGCCCAGCGTTTCCTGGATCAGCTCGTCGACGCCCGGAATGGAAGCGCTGCCTCCGGCCAGCAGGATCTGGTCGACACTGTTGAACTGGCTGGAGGAAAAGAAGAACTGCAGCGAGCGGTTGACCTGCTGGGCCATGGCCTCCTTGAAGGGTTCCAGCACTTCCGGAACATAGTTGTCCGGCAGTCCGCCCTGACGCTTGGCCATGCCGGCTTCCTCGTAGGACAGGCCGTAGCGGCGCATGATTTCCTCGGTCAGCTGCTTGCCGCCGAAGACCTGGTCGCGGGTGTAGATGATCTTGAGGTCATGCAGGACATTGAGCGTGGTCATGGTGGCACCCACGTCCACCACGGCGACGGTCTTTTCCACGCCCTCGTCGGGCAGTTGCGGCGCCAGCAGCTCGAAGGCGTTCTCGAGGGCGTAGGCCTCGATGTCGACGATCTCGCATTCCAGGCCGCCGGCCTCGACCGCGGCCACGCGCATTTCGACGTTCTCGCTGCGCGAGGCGGCGAGCAGCACGTCGACCGTATCGGGGTTGTTGGCGGAGGGACCGAGCACCTCGAAGTCGCGGTACACCTCTTCCAGCGGGTAGGGGATGTACTGGTCGGCCTCGAGATCGATCTGGGCCTCCATCTCGGCGTCGGACAGGGATGCCGGCATGGGAACGATCTTGGTGATGACCGAGGAGCCGGCCACTGCGACGGCGGCATGGCGGGCCCGGGTTCCGGAGCGCTTGACGGCACGGCGCACGGCCTCGCCGACGGCCTCGGCGTCGGTCACGCTCTTTTCCACCACGGAATTGGGTGGCAGGGGTTCGACGGCATAGCTCTCGACCCGGTAGCGATCCCCCGTCCTGCTCAGCTCGAGCAGTTTGACGGCAGTGGAGCTGATGTCGAGGCCGACGAGCGGAGGCTTGGTCCTTTTCAGCAGTCGCGCAAGCTGCACAGTCCTTATCCTTCCCGGTTTCCCTTCTTTTATCTTGGTGTTGCGCCGAAAACGTCCCCCGTCGCATTAGATGCCAAGGCCAAGCTTTTGTCAACTAATGTTTCCCGGACATGCTTCGGGCTACGATCTGGGTATCGGAAGCTTTACAATTTCCTTTATAGACGATTACATGACGCGCTTCACAACCCGAGCCCATCCGAGCGACCCACACTGCCCATCATGAAATGGTTCCGATTCCTTGCCGCCGGCCTGGCGGTGTTTGCATTGCTGGGTTTCCTGGCGGCCGGGGCCGTGTACTTCTTTATCGTGCCGCAGCTGCCTTCGGTGGAGGCGCTGCGCGACGTCCAGTTCCAGGTGCCGCTGCGGGTCTATTCGGCGGATGGCGGGCTGATCGCGGAGTTCGGCGAGAAGCGGCGCATCCCTGTCCGGTACGAAGAGCTGCCTCCCCAGCTCGTGCAGGCCTTCCTTGCGGCGGAGGATGACCGCTTCTTCGAACACCCGGGTGTGGACTACCAGGGCCTGTTGCGCGCGGGCTTCGAGCTGCTGCGCACCGGCGAGAAGCGCCAGGGTGGCAGCACCATCACCATGCAGGTGGCGCGCAACTTCTTCCTGTCCCGGGAAAAGACCTATCTGAGGAAACTAACGGAAATCCTGCTCGCGCTCAAGATCGAGCGCGAACTCAGCAAGGAAGAGATTCTCGAACTGTACCTGAACAAGATCTATCTGGGCCAGCGTGCCTACGGTGTGGGCGCGGCGGCGCAGATCTACTACGGCAGGCCGCTGGCCGAGCTGAGCCTGCCGCAGATGGCCATGATCGCCGGCCTGCCCAAGGCCCCCTCGCGCGACAATCCCGTCACCAATCCCGAGCGTGCCCGCATCCGCCGCGACTATGTGCTGGGGCGAATGTATCACCTCGGTTTCATCGATGCCGAGCAGTACCGCGCCGCGCTGGCCGCGGAGGAGGCGCCGGCGGCACCGCCGGAACGCAACCAGGTGGAAGCCCCCTACGTGGCCGAAATGGCCCGCGCCGAGGTGGTCGCGCGCTTTGGCGAGGAGGCGGCCTACAGCCGTGGCTACCGGGTGGTGACCACCATCGACGCCGTCCGCCAGGCCGCCGCCAATGCGGCGCTGCGCCGCGCCCTGCTCGCCTACGACCAGCGTCACGGTTATCGCGGCCCCGAGGCGCGGCTGGAACTGCCGGAGGATCCGCGGGCAGCCGAGGCCGCGGCCCGCGCAGCCCTCGGCAAGGTGCCGGCGGTGGGCGGCCTGCCGCCCGCCGTGGTGCTCGCCGTTGCCGACCGGGAGGCCGAGCTGCTGCTGGCCGACGGCCAGCGCGTGACCCTTGGGTGGGAGGCGCTGTCCTGGGCACGGCCCTATCTCGACCACAACCGTCGCGGCAAGGCCCCGGCGGTTGCCGCCGATGTGCTTGCCGTGGGCGACCGGGTGCGGCTGCAGGCGCTGCCCGAGGGGGGCTGGCGGCTGGCACAGGTGCCGGCGGTGGAGGGGGCACTGCTTGCGGTCGAACCCGACACCGGTGCCGTGCAGGCGCTGGCGGGCGGCTTCGACTTCTTTCGTTCCAAGTTCAATCGCGCGGCGCAGGCCCGGCGCCAGCCGGGGTCGAGTTTCAAGCCGATCATCTATTCTGCGGCGCTGGAGCGCGGTTTCACGCCCGCCAGCATTCTCAACGACGCACCGGTGGTGTTCGACGACCCCGCCCTGGAGTCCGCCTGGCGTCCGGAGAACTACAGCGGCCGCTTCTACGGCCCCACGCGCCTGCGCGAGGCACTGACGCATTCGCGCAACCTGGTGTCCATCCGCCTGCTGCGCGCTATTGGTGTGCCCTGGGCCGTCGAGTATGCGCAGCGTTTCGGGTTCCGGCCGGACCAGTTGCCCGCCAACCTCTCGCTGGCGCTGGGCAGCGGCAGCGTCACGCCGCTGGACATGGCGCGCGCCTACAGCGTGTTCGCCAACGGCGGTTTCCGGGTGGCGCCCTATGTGATCGACCGGATCTACCAGGGCGATGCCGAAGTGCCCGTCTATCGGGCCGAACCCGCGCGCGCCTGCCGCGACTGTCCGCCGGTCGATGACAACGAGGCCGCCCCCGCTGCGCCAGCCGGCGAGGCGCAGGCGGGTCTGCCCTCGCCGCCGCGCGCGCCGCGGGTCATCGAGGCCCGCAATGCCTGGATCATGCATTCCATGCTGCAGGACGTGGTTCGCCGCGGCACCGGCCGCCGGGCGCTCACCCTGGGCCGCAGCGACATCGCCGGCAAGACCGGCACCACCAACGACCAGCGTGATGCCTGGTTCTGCGGCTACAGCCCGGCGCTGGTGGCGGTGGCCTGGGTCGGCTTCGACGAGGTGGCGCCGCTGGGCCGGGGCGAAACCGGTGGGCGCGCTGCGTTGCCCATGTGGATCGACTTCATGCAGGCCGCATTGGCTGGTGTGCCCGAGATCCATCGGGATCCGCCGCCGGGGCTGGTCACGGTGCGCATCGATCCACGCACCGGCCTGCTGGCCGCGCCCGACCAGAATGCCCTGTTCGAGGTGTTCCGCGAGGAATTCGTGCCCCGCGAGCAGAGTCGCCCCGAACCCATCGGCAATGGCGGTGACGGCAACGGGCCGGTGACCGACCCGCTGTTCTGAGAAGTCTGATAAGCTGGACAGGACGCTGGCCCCGGTCGGCGAGGAGAACGCCCATGGCGCGCCGCCACGGCAATCACGACGAGCGCATGCGCCTGCTGATCGCGCAGGAGGCCGCCCGGCTCATGGCCGGCGGGGTTCGCGACTACGGCATGGCCAAGCGCAAGGCGGCTGCCCACCTGGGCGCGCCCGACACCCGCAACCTGCCCAGCAACACCGAGGTCGAGGCCGAGCTGGCCAGCTACCAGCGGCTGTTTCATGGCCAGCGGCAGCAGCAGGGCCTTCGGCGCATGCGCGAGGCGGCGCTGGAGGCCATGCGCTTCTTCGACCGTTTCCAGCCGCGACTGGCCGGTTCGGTGCTGAGCGGCACCGCCGGGCCTCACTCGGATGTCAACCTGCACCTGTTCGCGGCCGCCCCGGAGGAGGTCATTCTGCACCTGATCGATGCCGAGATTCCGTTCGAGGACGGCGAGCGCCGGTTGCGTTTCGAGCGTGACAACTGGGAAACCTTCCCGACCGTGCGCTTCCTGGCCGGTGAGGTGCCGATCGAGGCGGTGATCTTCCCGCTGACCCGCCAGCGCCAGGCGCCGCGCAGCCCGCTCGACGGCAAGCCCATGACCCGCGCCTCGCGGGCGCGCGTCGAGGCGCTGCTGGAGGAGGCGGCAGACGCGGGCGCCCAGGCATTGTGTTTCACACATCGGTCGTGACACGGGGGTCACGGAGGCGCAGGGTGCGCGGAGGACGGAAGGGCGCCCGCTGGCGTTGCAAGCCTTTGCCTTCCAGGGTTCCCAGTACTGAAACCGTCCGTGCCTTCCGTGTGGTCCGTGGCGCTCTTGCTCTTTCCCTGCGCCGTCAGACCGGCGAGGCGGGATAGTGCGCCGGATAGGGCGCTCGCGCCGCACCTGTCTCGACCGCGGCCTTTGCGATGGCCGGCGGCACGAAGTCGATCAGGCGCGGGTCCAGCGGCTTGGGAATGATGTAGTCCGGGCCGAAGGCGAGCGCGTCCAGGCCATAGGCCTCCAGCACCGAACCGGGCACCGGCTCCCGTGCCAGCAGACGCAGGGCGTGGACGGCGGCGATCTGCATGGCCTGGTTGATCTCGCGGGCGTGCACGTCCAGCGCGCCGCGGAAGATGAAGGGAAAGCCGAGGACATTGTTGACCTGGTTCGGGTAGTCACTGCGGCCGGTGGCCATGATCAGGTCGTCCCGCGCCTTGAGCGCCACTTCGGGACGGATCTCGGGGTCGGGGTTGGACAGTGCGAACACCACGGGTTTCGCCGCCATGGTGGCGAGCATCTCGGCACTGAGGATGTCGGGGCCGGATACGCCGATGAACACATCGGCATCGCGTATCGCATCGGCCAGGCTGCGACGGTCGGTGTCGACCGCGAAGGCCGCCTTGTACTCGTTGAGATCGTCGCGGTCGCTGTGTATGACACCCTTGCGATCCACCAGCAGCAGCCGCGCGGGATCGGCACCCAGTGCCAGCAGCAGGCGCATGGAGGCGATGCCGGCCGCGCCCGCGCCCACGCAGACGATGTCGCAGGCGTCGATGGTCTTGCCCTGGATCTCCAGCGCGTTCAGCAGTCCGGCAGCAATGATGATGGCCGTGCCGTGCTGGTCGTCGTGGAATACCGGGATGTCCAGGGCCTCGATCAGCCGGCGTTCGATCTCGAAGCAGCGCGGTGCTGCGATGTCCTCGAGATTGATGCCGCCGAAGGTCGGCGCAATGCGCCGCACCACGTCGATGAAGGTGTCCGGATCCTCGGCATCCACCTCGATGTCGAACACGTCGATGTTGGCGAAGCGCTTGAACAGCACGCCCTTCCCTTCCATCACCGGCTTGCCGGCGAGTGCGCCCACGTTGCCCAGGCCCAGTACCGCGCTGCCGTCGGTGATTACGCCCACCAGGTTGCCCCTGGCGGTATAGCGGTAGGCATCCCCGGGGCGTTCGGCGATGGCGCGCACCGGTTCGGCCACGCCCGGCGTGTAGGCCAGTGCCAGCTCCTCCTGGGTATTACAGGGCTTGGTGACCTCGATGGCGATCTTGCCGGGTACCGGTTCGGCGTGGTAGCGCAGCGCGCGGGTCTTGAGATCGTCGGACATGCAGGGAGCCTCGGTCGGGCGGATGACAGGAGCGACATCATACTCGCGAAACCCGGTCGCTGGCCACGTTGGCGGGGGGCGCGGGCGCGGCATTTCAGCGCACGATCTTGATGCGCTCGCCGGGTCGGGGTTCGCCGCCGGGGTAGTAGCCGTTGATCAGCCGGAGTTGCGCCTCGGGATGGTCGGGAATGGGCGAGTTGCGGGCCAGGTCGGCAAAACGGGTGCCGGCAGTCGCACGGATCACGTGGATGCGCTGGGCGCGTGCCAGCCCCCGTTCTTCCGGCGACAGGGCATGGAAGCTGCGCACGGTGCGCAGGATGTCGGCATCGTAGCGGAAGGGGTCGGCGCTGCGGTCAGCGCCGCCGGTGAATACCAGCGCCTTGTCGCCCCGGTACAGCACCACGTGGCGCAGCGGCAGGCGGCCCTTTGCGGTGTTCACTTCGGCGATGGCGGTGTAGCCCTCCAGCTCGCCCAGGCGGATGGCCTCGCCATATCGCAGATCGCGCAGGCCCAGGCGCCGGATCATGAACTGCCGGGGAGGGATGCGCTTGTTGAGGTCGGTCATGGTGAACTGCAGCATGCCGTCGCCCTTCGGCGTGCGGGCCACCAGGCGGTCGGGCAGGTTGTCGATGCGCCAGCCGGGCGGGAAGGTCAGGGCAAAATCCAGCGCCAGGTGATAGAAGCGGTTGCCGCGACGCACGCCCTCGCGTTCGCTGTCGCCGAATACCAGCCCCTCGATGGCATCGAGATAGGTGTCGCGGCCGTCGCGGGCAGGGCCGGTGCCGAGCCGGCCGGCGGCGGCGATCACCTCCTGCAGCCGGCGATCGTTGTCGGGATGGGTCGCGAACAGGCCGTGGTAGACGCGCGGCTCGCGGCCTTCCTCTTTTGCCCGCTCGCGTTCGAAGGCCTCCTGGTCCTTGAGCACGCCGATGACGCGCAGCATGGCGCGCGGGTCGTAGCCGTTGCGCGCCAGGTATTCCGCACCCAGACGGTCGGCCTCCAGTTCGTGCTTGCGGCCGTAGCCGCGGACGATGGCGGTTCCGGCGATGCTGGCCAGGTCGCCGGCCGCGCGAACCCCGGTGGCGCCCGCGATCACCGCGCCCAGCAGGCTGGTGGTGGTCGCGGTGGTGTACTGGCGGACCGAATGGCGTGCGGTGACGTGACCGATCTCGTGGCCGAGAACTGCGGCCAGCTCGGCCTCGGAGTTCAGGTAGGCCAGGATGCCGCGAGTGACGTAGATGTAGCCGCCCGGCAGTGCAAAGGCATTGACATCGGGGCTGTCGAGCACTGTGAAGCGGTAAATGAGCCCGGGACGGTGACTCGTCTCCGCCAGTCGCTCGCCCACCGAACGCACATAACGCGCCAGCGCCGGATCCTCGTAGGCCGGCATCTGTTTCAGGATCTGCGGATGCAGCTTGCGGCCCAGGGCGATCTCCTGGTCCTCACTCATGAGCACGAAATCGGTACCCCCGGTCACCGGATTGGTGGCGCAGCCGGGCGCGAGCAACAGCACCAGCAGGGGCAGCACCCGCAGCAGCGCGCGGCCCTTCATGGGGTTTCTTCCTCCGTGACGTTCGCTTCGGTGTCCAGGACGCGCAGGGCCGACGGATGCACCAGGCTCATGCGCAACTGGCCCCGGCGATAGTACAGCCAGCCCATGGCTTCCACGCGACGGCCGGCCAGTGCCTGGAGGTCGAGATCCGCAAAACGCGGCAGGTGGTCGCGCCGGATGCGCAGGGCGAAGCCGCGGCCGAAATTGATCCAGACCGCGCCGCGGCTTTCGGAGACATGGCTGACCCGCCCGCGGACCCGGCGGAAGCCGCGCTCGCGCGGGCTGAGCCGTTCGGTATCCAGCGGACCCAGGCGCGGCTCCGACCAGACCCCCAGGCCGGCGGCGCGGGCCGCCTCGCCGAGACGCCGGTAGCAGTCGGCCTGCCAGTCGTTGGGCGGGATGGTGATGGGAAAGCCGGCGCCGGCGGCGATCAGCAGTGCGGCGACGTTGCGCCCGTCACGCAGGAACAGGTGGGCCAGGACGCGGCCATAGCGGTCCTGGCGCTCGCGGTCGTAGCGCAACGCCACCTGGTTGCCGTTGACGAAGACCAGTCGCCGCAGGTGGTCGCGGGCGGCGATGGCGCCCGGTTCGTCCGGCTCGCCGTCCCGGCCCATCTCGGGCGTGTTGACGCCGATCAGGCGCAAGTGGCGGCCGTCGCCGAGGATCAGGGTATCGCCGTCGGTGACGTGCCGGACCCTGACCCGGTCGTCGATGCGATCGGCCGCACAATCGGGTGCGGCGAGGGCGGCACCTGCCAGCCACAAACAGAAAAGGGCGCCCGCGATACGGAACGCCCTTTCCAGCGATGGCAGCGCCGAAGCGCGCACGGTGGCGCCTTACTTCATGCCATACTTGCGGCGGAACTTGTCCAGGCGGCCGCCGGTGTCGACGATCTTCTGCTTGCCGGTATAGAAGGGGTGGCAGGCGGAGCAGACTTCGATGCTGAGGTCCTTGCCGGCGGTGGAGCGGGTCTTGAAGCTGTTGCCGCAGCTGCAGGTGACCGTGATCTCGCTGTAGTTGGGGTGGATGTCCGACTTCATCTGTTCGTCCTCGGGTACGCCGCGCCGGTCGACCCGGACCGGCGGAAAGGCGGGCGATGATACGCAAAAGCCCGCCGGGCGGCAAGCCCGCATATTGCACCAGGGCGGAAGCGGGCGGCAGGCAACTTGTTGTGTTGGCAAGCAATGAACCGGGTTTTTTGCCCATGGCCCGGAGTACGATGTGTGCCCGCCCGCTGCCTGCTGCGGCCCTGGCGGATTTTCGCTCGGCCTCGGGGGCGCTTCACTCAAGCCGTAGCGACGGCTACGGCTTTCGTTCCAGCCCTCCCCGAGCCCGGCTGCAAATCCGCCATCATCCGCAGCTCCTGGTTGCAATATGCGGGCAAGCCCGCACCCGGCCCCGTCGGGCGTGGGTGGGCCGGATGCGGGTCCCCGCTGCGGCAGGCGTCAGGCCGGTTTCCGGACGCTTGATTTCGGGGCAGATTCGAGGGGCGCCCGGCCGGAGGGACGGGGCTCAGTTGCGGGCGGGGAAGCTGAGCACGGCGCAGTCGCCGCCGGTGGCCGGCGTTGCCGGCCCCTCGGTCAGGGCCTGCAGCAGGCCACCGCGGCCGGTGATGCGTTCCCACATCAGTTCGTTCATCCGGATGGCGGCCGCCAGCGGGGTGGCCGAGGTGCGGCGGACCTGGTCGAGTTTCCACTGCAATCGCCGCAGCCGCGCCTGCGAACGTTCGGAGGCACGGCTGATGGCGGCCTCGATGGCCGCGGCACGCCGGGCCTCGAAGGCATCCGGGTCGCGATGGGCCAGCTCCGACCAGCGGTCGAAGTCGAAACGGGGGCTGCTGTCGTGGCTGTGCGTATGCATGGTCAAACGGCTCCTCGTTGCTGTGCTCCGCGGTGGACCGCGGATTCTCGTTATTGGGTGTTTCCACCTTAGCAGCGAGGCAGGCGTATGTCATGCTTTTGGCGCCCGATTTCCGACGGAGGCCACAAATTCAGCGCCAAGCTATTGATTCATGGTGTCGAAACAGCTTGTGGATAACTCTGTGGGCAACTTTCGCGACCCGCTGCGCGACCCGGAATCGTTTCTGCCGCCGCGCGCGCCTGTTCCTGAAAAACCGCTTGCCAAACAATCATGTGCGATCGGTGTCCGGGTGATCTACAATAGGTCGTCCTGTGCCGATTCGCTGTATCAGCACATTCCGATGTTGTGAACAAACCGGTCCCGCCCATGCCCCAGTCAGCGCCCCGCGTCGGTTTCGTCAGCCTCGGCTGCCCCAAGGCCACGGTCGATTCCGAACGCATCCTCACCCGCTTGCGTGCCGAGGGTTACGAAATCGTTCCCGACTACGCTTCGGCCAGCCTGGTGGTGGTCAACACCTGCGGGTTCATCGACAGTGCGGTGGAGGAATCGCTGGAGGCGATCGGCGAGGCACTGGAGGAAAACGGCCGGGTGATCGTCACCGGTTGCCTGGGCGAGCGCGGCGACACCATCCGCGAGGTGCACCCCGGGGTGCTGGCCGTCACCGGCGCCCATGCCTACGAGGCAGTGATGGCCGCGGTGCACGAACACCTGCCGCCGCCCAGCGATCCCTTCGAGGTACTGCTGCCGCCGGGCGGCATCAAGCTCACGCCCCGCCACTATGCCTATCTCAAGATCTCCGAGGGCTGCAACCACCGTTGCAGCTTCTGCATCATTCCGTCCCTGCGCGGGGACCTGGTCAGCCGGCCGGCGGGCGAGGTGCTGGAAGAGGCCGAGCGGCTGGTCGAGGCCGGCGTGCAGGAGCTGCTGGTGGTGTCCCAGGACACCAGTGCCTATGGTGTGGACCGGAAATACGCCACCACTTTCTGGGGCGGGCGACCGGTGAAGACGCGGATGACCGAGCTGGCCGCCGAGCTGGGGAGTCTGGGCGCCTGGGTGCGGTTGCACTATGTCTATCCCTACCCTCATGTCGACGAGCTGATCCCGCTCATGGCCGAGGGCCGCATCCTGCCCTATCTCGACATGCCTCTGCAGCATGCCAGCCCGCGTATCCTCCGGGCCATGAAGCGCCCGGCCGCGGCCGATCGCACCCTGGACCGGATCCGGGCCTGGCGCGCCGCCGTGCCCGGGCTGACCCTGCGCAGTACCTTCATCGTCGGTTTTCCCGGCGAGACCGAGGCCGAGTTCGAAGAGCTGCTGGATTTCCTGCGCGAGGCGCGGCTGGATCGGGTCGGCTGTTTCGCCTACTCGCCGGTCGAGGGCGCCGCCGCCAATGCGCTGCCCGATCCGGTGCCCGAGCCCGTCAAGCAGGCGCGCCTGGCCCGCTTCATGGCGGTCCAGGCCGAGATCTCGGCGGCACGGCTGGCCGGGAAGGTCGGCCGGGAGATCGAGGTGCTGGTCGATGCCGTCGACGCCGAGGGCACCGTTGCGCGCAGCCAGGCCGACGCCCCCGAAATCGACGGCCTCGTGTTCATCGACCGCACCGATCTGGCCGTCGGCAGCCGGTTGCGGGTGCGGGTGACCGATGCCAGCGAACACGATCTCTGGGCCGAACCCGTCTGAACAGCCGGTGTCCGCATCCGCCCTGGCGCAATTTTCGGGTTAGCTGGTGAACCGGACGATCCGGTCCAGCCGAATCTCGACTGCCTCGCCGTTCTCGTCCACGGCCAGCAGGAATTCGGCATGGTCCCGCGTCCGCAGGTCGCGCGGCAGCAGGCGGCCGATGTGGGTGGTGCCGTCGGGGTCGGTCCACTGCAGGTGCAACGGCGTGCGATGCAGGATGGCGACTTCCAGCTCGCTGTAGCGCGCGCAGTCGACGGGACGATAGGGGTCCGAGTCATTCATCGTCACGACGGGCCTCGAGGCCGAGGAAGTCGCCCATGGCATCGAAGCGGATGTCCAGCTCGATCGGGCGGCAGCAGACACGGCAGTCCTCGATGGTGACATGACTGCCGGCCGTTTCGTCCACGAGCGTGTCGATCGCTTCGCCGCAGTAGGGACAGGTGAAGGTCTGTTCAAGCATGGTCGGCGGGCAGGAATTCGGCGACCAGGTCATCGAGAAAGCGCGCGCCCAGGGACGTGGGGCGAATGCGCTCGCCGGCCTGCAGCAGGTCGCGCGCGACCAGCGACTCGACGGTTGCCGCTGCGCTCGACCAGGGCAGCCCGGTGCGGGCCGTGAAGTCCGCCGGCGCGAAGCCTTCGGTCAGGCGCAACGCATTGAGCATGTATTCGAACACCAGTTCCTCCGGCGCGAGGATACGGCGGTCGCCGACCCGGTCTTCGGCCTCCAGCCAGGCGCGCGGGTGGCGCAGCCGCCAGCTCCGTTCGACCTGTCCCGCGGCGGGGTCGGTCCGTTTCTGGTGGGCCCCGGCGCCGATGCCCAGATAATCCCCGAACTGCCAGTAGTTGAGGTTGTGCCGACAGCGGTGGCCATCGCGCGCATAGGCCGAAACCTCGTAACGAGTATAGCCGGCGTCTGCCAGTCGTGCCTGGCCGGCGGCCTGCATGTCGGCGATCAGGTCGGCGTCCGGCAACTGCGGCGGGAAGCGGTGGAAAAGCGTGTTCGGTTCCAGCGTGAGCTGGTACCAGGACAGGTGGGCAGGCCGCAGGGCGATGGCCTGTTCCAGGTCATCGAGTGCGGCGGCCATGTCCTGCCCCGGCAGGCCGAACATGAGATCGAGATTGAAGTTGTCGAAGCCCACGGCATGCGCCGCTTCGGCGGCGGCACGGGCCTCGGCCGGTCCGTGGATGCGGCCCAGCCGTTCCAGCGCATCGGCGTCGAAGCTCTGCGCCCCGATCGAAAGCCGGTTGATGCCGGCCGCGCGATACTCGGCAAAGCGCCCCTGCTCCAGGGTGCCTGGGTTGGCCTCCAGCGTCACCTCCAGCCCCGGTTTGAGCGGCAGCAGGCTGCGGATGCCGCAGAGCAGGCGGTCGATGGCCTCGGCGGAGAACAGGCTGGGCGTGCCGCCGCCGATGAAAATGGCCTGCAGGGTGCGTCCCCATACGCCGGGCAGCTCGCGTTCCAGGTCGGCCAGCAGGGCATCCACATAGGCGCGTTCCGGCACAGGCCCGTCTGCGGCATGGGAGTTGAAGTCGCAATAGGGACACTTGCGCAGGCACCAGGGGATGTGCACGTACAGGGTCAGCGGCGGCGGGGCCGGAAAGGCGAGGGGCTCAGGCACGGCGTTCCATGCGCAGCAGCAGGGCCGGCAACAGCAGGAAGTCGAGCACCAGTGCCAGCACGATGGTCAGCGCGGTGAGCAGGCCCATGTCGGCATTGACCTTGTAACCGGACAGCGCCAGGGTGCCGAAACCGGCGACCAGGATCAGGGTGGTGACCCACATGGCCGTGCCCACGGTGCCGAAGGCGTGACGCACCGCGGCCTGCGGCGTGGCGTGTTCGCGCAGGGCACGCAGGTACTTGCTCAGGAAGTGCACCGTGTCGTCCACCACGATGCCCAGTGTCAGCGCCACCAGCACCGCCGAGGCCAGGCCGACCTGTCCCACCGCATAACCCCATATGCCGAAGGCCATCAGCGCCGGTCCCAGGTTCGGCACCATGCTCAGCAGGCCGTAGCGCAGGCTCTTCAGCGCCAGGATCAGCAGCAGCGAAATCAGTACCAGGGCGAGCAGGGAGCCGCCCAGCATGGCGTTGATGTTGGTTTCCGATACATGCGCGAACATCAGCGACAGCCCGCTGCCCCGGGTCTGCATGTAGGGTGGCGCATTGGCGGCCAGCCAGGCCCGCGCGCGCGCGTCGAGATCGCGCAATGAACGGGCGGTCTGGTTGCGCAGCAGCACCGTGAGCCGGGTGGCCGACTTGTCGATGCTGATGCGATTGTTCAGGTCCAGTCCATAGGGCAGCGACATCTCGTAGAGCAGCAGGTACTGCGCCGCCAGCTCGCGGGACTCGGGCAGGCGATACCAGGCAGGATCGTCGCCGTGCAGGCTGCGGTTCAGGCGCTTTAGGACGTCGGTGAGGCTGTTGACATGGACGACGTCGGGCTGGGCGCGCAGCCACTCGGCGAACGCCTCCAGCTTTTCCAGGTATTCGGGCTCGGCGATGCCGCCCGAGCCCGCGGCCGGCAGCGAGTATTCGATCGCGTCCATGCCAGTCAGGTGTTCCTGCACGAAGGCGCTGGCCTGGCGCACCGGATAGCGCGGATCCAGGTATTCCATGAAATTGTCGTTGAGCTCGATGCGCGGGATGCCGGTGAGTAGCAGCAGGGCCGCGGCGCCGATGCCGTACAGCAGCGGGCGCGAGCGGCGGATCACGAACGCGGCCAGCGCCTCCATCGCCGGGCGTATGCGCGCCCGCGCGCGCTGCGGGCGCAGGGGCAGCAGCGAAGCCAGCGCCGGCAGCAGGGTGATGGCATAGAGCCAGGCTGCGGTCACGCCGACGGCAACGATGTTGCCCAGATCGTGGAAGGGCGGCGCATCGGAAAAGTTCATGGACAGGAAACCGATGGCCGTGGTCAGGCTGGTGATGGCCACCGGCTGCATGTTGAGTTCCAGCGAGCGCACCAGCGCCGCCCGGCGCGACAGCCCCTGCGCCATCTGCTGGAAGGCGGTGACCAGGATGTGGATGCTGTCGGCGACGGCGAGGGTGAGGA
>NZ_JALTON010000046.1 GCF_027000115.1 Thiohalobacter sp.
GAACAGCGGGCGAGCCATCTCCCCCGCTGGCTCCACCAGTACAACTGGCATCGCCCTCATGCTAGCCTGGACTACCACCCGCCCATCAGCCGGCTGCCAGCTGTGAACAACCTGGTGGGTTTACACATCTAGCGCTTGACCGGCTTGTAGAAGGCCGCCTCCAGGCGGTCCTCCCAGTCTTCCGGGGTGTCATCGAACGGCGGCTTGACGTCGATGCGAAAGAACATCTCGCCCTGCGCAGCACGCTCCTGGATCTTCCTGCACAGGCCGTCGAAGGAATCCAGATCGTGTTCCTGCAACAGCACTTCACTCAACCACAACATCGCTTGGCAACTCCCGTTCTGTTGTCGAGGCTCAGGGCCTTGCCCTCAGCCCGAACCTCTCTTCGAAACCGGTACCCGCAATACGGTCGTAGTAGCGGGCGCGATACAGCAGTCGCCCTTCGCCGGCGACCGGATCCACAAAGGCACTGCGCGCGTGCAGCACGTTGTTGCACAGGATGCCTTCGCCAGCCGCGAGCCGTACCTGCAACATGTATTCATGTCCCTCGCGCCAAAGGGCCTGCAGAAAATCCGCCGCGGCGTGCACTCGCGGATCGTCCTTCCACTCCACGTTGCGCAGCCGCGCGCTGTAGCGCATGTGCAGGGCACCGGTCGCCGCGTCAACCGAGAACACCGGCCCGCTCACCGCCCCGCGCAGGACCACCCCCTGCTCCACGTTGGCCGGAATCGTGAGGGCGTCCGGCTGCATGAGCGCCTCGATCCATTCCGGATTCTCGTCGCGCAGCAGGATATAGGCCAGCTCGTGATCCATGAACTGGCTCTCGCCGCCGCGTTCGGCCGGCCGCGCGCAATGCATCAGGATGGCGCGTATCTGGTGATCGGCATCATTGTAGTAGCCGTCGGTATGCCAGCTCAGGCGACGGTCGGTGTAGGGGATGTACTCCCCCTGCCGCCCTCCGGGGGCCACCGACAGCGCCGTGATGCCGTCCTCATCGGCATACAGGTTGCCATCCAGCCGTTCCAGCCCGAACGCGCGGCCGAACGCACGCAGCCGGCGGCGATCCACATCCGCCGCTGCCCGGTACAGGGCCAGATTGCCGCGCCGCAACCGATCGAGCAGGGCGGCGCGCTCCGCTTCGCCGGGCCGGGCGGCATCCGCGACCGTCACCCACAGCGCCTCCACCGAACGCGGCCGGGCGGCCAGCTTCCATGCCCGCCAGGCCCGGTATTCGCTCTCGGCCTCCAGCGCGAACGGACTGGCGCCGAGGCGGGGCGGCTCGGGAATGCTGGACGGGGACAGGGAAGGCTGGGGCATGAGGAACTCGGCGGTTGCGGCGCTGCGATATTCTACGGAAACGGCTGCGGACGCAAACCGGCAGAAAACTGGGGCTTATCCCCGCTTATCCCCGCTGTCTCGCCGCCTATAACCTTAGATAGGGTTCATGAGAAAGCCTGTATCAACCGTAACTATATAATAAAAAACTGATTTGATGGCCGGCATGTCGACATGCCCTGCCGGAAACCGTTTCGGAGCCCTGAAACCCCCCGTTGATTCACTACCCCGTTTGGGATAGGCTACTTCGCCCTGAACACCCCATGGGTAGGGTATTCTCAACGCGGACAGGTCCATAGACTTCCCACCACGGAAAAACGGGGTACGGGAAGTCAGTTCCATGTGACCCCGCCCGAGTGCCGCGACATGCGCCGCAGCCACCCGGGTCGAACATTTTCATGAACGATTCGGGCACCCTCGAAGTTGTGAGTGCCCACTGCACAACCTGCCATTCCTAAGATTAAGGAGACAGACATGGCCGACAAGCACCATGAAACTCCGATGCTCGACGAGCTGGAAAACGGCCCCTGGCCGAGCTTCATTTCGGGCATCAAGCGGTTACGGGACACGCACGACGACGAGCGTATTCGAGGCATGGCCAACTCGCTGCTGGGCCAGCTGGAACACTCCTACGAGACCCGCAAGGGCTACTGGAAGGGCGGAACCGTTTCTGTCTTCGGTTACGGCGGCGGCATCATTCCGCGTTTCTCCGAAGTGGGTAGCGCCTTCCCCGAATCCAAGGAATTCCACACCCTGCGCGTTCAGCCGCCCGCCGGCAACTTCTACACCACCGCCATGCTGCGTCAGCTGAGCGACAGCTGGGAGAAATGGGGCTCCGGCCTGCAGACCTTCCACGGCCAGACCGGCAACATCATGTTCATCGGTACCGACACCGAGAACACCCAGCACTTCTTCGACGAGATCAACGAATACGGCTGGGACCTGGGCGGCGCCGGCCCCTGCGTGCGGACCGGCATGTCCTGCGTGGGTGCGGCCCGCTGTGAAATGTCCTGCTGCGCCGAGCACAACATCCACCGCAAGCTGCTGAACAACTTCACCGACGACGTTCACCGCCCCGCCCTCCCCTACAAGTTCAAGTTCAAGATCTCCGGTTGCCCCAACGACTGCCAGAACGCCATCGAGCGTTCCGACTTCGCAGTCATCGGTACCTGGCGCGACGCCATGCAGATCGACCAGGACGAGGTCAAGAACTACGTTCAGACCAAGGGTCGGCAGTACATCCTGGACAACGTCACCAGCCGTTGCCCCACGCACGCCATCACCCTGAACGATGACGACACCATCACCGTGAACGATCACGAGTGCGTGCGCTGCATGCACTGCCTGAACGTCATGCCGAAGGCACTGCACCCCGGCAACGACAAGGGCGTGACCATCCTCATCGGCGGCAAGCGCACCCTGAAGATCGGTGACCTGATGGGCACCGTGGTGGTCCCCTTCATGAAGATGGAAACCGAAGAGGACTACGAGCGCATCACCGAGCTGGCTGAGGAAATCATCGACTTCTGGGCCGAGAACGGCCTGGAGCACGAGCGCTGCGGCGAGATGATCGAGCGCATCGGCCTGGTGAACTTCCTCGAAGGTATCGGCATCGACGTTGATCCGAACATGGTCAACCATCCGCGCCAGGTTTCCTATGTCCGTACCGACGGCTGGGACGAGGAAGCCGAAAAGTGGTACCGCCGCAAGCTGGAAGAAAAGCACCAGGCTGCGGGCTGATCGCCACCGGCACATTCGGATGAAGCACGAGGCGCGGGGGTCCGTCCCCGCCGCCTCCCGGTTTTAACGCGAAGTTATTCAGGAGAAATCCATGGCACTCGAAGATATGCGCGAGCCGATCGAATCTGGATGCCCCGACGGCTTCCAGTACATGCACCCGGTCATGCGCAAGAACTACGGGCAATGGAAATGGCACGACCATCCCCGTCCCGGCGTTTTGCGTCACGTCGCCTACAGCGGCGACACCATCTGGACCGTCAAGGCCGGCACCCAGCGTATTCTCGACGTCTTCACCCTGCGCAAGCTGTGTGAAATCGGCGACGAATACGCAGACGGCTATGTCCGCTTCACCCTGCGTTCCAACATCGAATACATGGTCACCGACGAAGCCAAGGTCGAGCCGCTGATCAAGGCGCTCGAAGATGCCGGTTTCGTGGTCGGCGGCACCGCCAACTCGGTCACCATGATCTCCCACACCCAGGGCTGGCTGCACTGCGACATCCCGGGCACCGACGCCTCCGGCGTGGTGAAGGCGATGATGGACGAGCTGATCGACGAGTTCCGCAACTGCAACATGCCGAACCGCGTCCACATCACCACCTCCTGCTGCCAGATCAACTGCGGCGGCCAGGGCGACATCGCGATCAACGTGCAGCACACCAAGCCGCCGAAGATCAACCACGACCTGGTTTCCAACGTCTGCGAGCGTCCTTCCGTCGTCGCCCGTTGCCCGGTCGCGGCCATCCGCCCCGCCATGGTCAACGGCAAGCCTTCCCTGGAAGTCGACGAGAAGAAGTGCATCTGCTGCGGTGCCTGCTATCCGCCCTGCCCGCCGATGCAGATCAACGACGCCGAGCACACCAAGCTGGCCATCTGGGTTGGTGGTAATCACTCCAACGCACGCGGCAAGCCGACCTTCCAGAAGCTGGTCGCTGCAGGCATCCCCAACAACCCGCCGCGCTGGCCCGAAGCTACCGCCATCGTCAAGCGCATCCTGCGTGCCTACAAGGAAGGCGCGCGCGACTGGGAGCGCATCAACGACTGGATCGAGCGTATCGGCTGGACCCGCTTCTTCGAGGTCACCGGCCTGCCCTTCACCAAGTATCACATCGATAACTGGCGGGGCGCTCGCAACAGCCTCAACGCATCCGCTCACATCCGGTTCTGATCCGGAAGCGGATTTCCGGCAGGCAGCTTGTTGGCAGGTTCGCGGTTGGCGTCTACCGGCGCCAACCGCGATATTTGAAAGACAAGCCAGCAACTCCGGCGAAAGAACAGCAGGAAGGACAGAAGTCGCATGAAACTAGCGGTAATGGTAAACGAAGGCCCTTACCAGCATCAGGCAGCCGATACGGCACTGCAGTTCACCAAGGCTGCGCTTGAGAAGGGTCACGAGGTGATGCGCGTCTTCTTCTACCATGACGGCGTCAACAACGGCACCCGTTTTGGTGTTCCGCCCCAGGACGATCGCAACATCACTGTCCAGTGGAGCGAGCTGGCCGAGAAGCACAACCTCGATCTGGTCATTTGCGTCGCCGCCGCCCAGCGCCGCGGCATCCTGGATGCGGACGAGGCCAAGCGCCACGGCAAGGATGGCGACAACATCGCCCCCGGTTTCCGGATCTCCGGTCTGGGCCAGCTCATCGAAGCAGGCATCCAGAGCGACCGTCTGGTCGTCTTCGGTGACTGAGACGCGATTCGGCCGCAGGCGATAGACGGCACATACCCAAGATTCCCAATAAGGTTTGCAGACGATGGAAAACGAGGGCGAAATCAAGAAATTCATGTACGTGAACCGCAAGGCTCCGTACGGCACCATCTACGCGCTCGAGTCTCTTGAAGTGGTTCTGATCGGCGCCGCATTCGATCAGGACGTGAGTCTCGCGTTCATCGATGACGGCGTGTTCCAGCTCACCAAGGGCCAGGACACCACCGAAATCGGGATGAAGAACTTCTCTCCCATCTACAAGGTGCTCGGCGACTATGGCATTACCAAGCTGTACGTCGAAAAGGAATCCATGGAAGCGCGCGGCATCGGCCTCGACGACCTCCAGGAACTCATGTACGAAGACGAGGACGACGACTGGGAAGAGAAGCCGTCCATCCGCATCGTGACCAGGGAAGAGATGCGCGACCTGATGGATGAGCAGGACGTGCTGCTGAACTTCTGAGGCTTAGGAGAGATTCCACGATGGCAATGTTGCATACCGTTAACAAGTCGCCGTTCGAAAAGAACTCGGCCGATGCCTGCCTCAGCCACGTCAAGGCTGGCGCATCGATCCTGTTCATCGAGGACGGCGTCTACGCAGCCCTCGACGGCACCGTGGTCACCGACAGCATCAAGTCGGCCATGAAGGACTGCAAGATTTATGTTCTGGGCCCTGACTACAAGGCCCGCGGCCTGAGTGAGGACAAACTGATCGAAGGCGTCACCGTGGTCGATTACGGCGGCTTCGTCGACCTTGTGACCGAGCACGACAGTGTTCAGTCCTGGCTCTAACCTTTCCGGCAATAGCTCCAACTGTTATCTCGAGGAGAAAGACCATGCCTATCGAAGTGAACGGCAAAACCATTGAAACCGACGAAGAAGGCTACCTGGCCAACCTGAATGACTGGGAGCCCGCTGTGGCCGAAGTCATGGCCAAGGAAGACGGCACCGAGCTGACCGAGAACCACTGGGAGGTGATCAACTTCCTGCGTGAGTACTACGAAGAGTACCAGATTGCTCCGGCTGTCCGTGTTCTGACCAAGGCCATCGGCAAGAAGCTGGGCAAGGACAAGGGCAACAGCAAGTACCTGTACGAGCTGTTCCCCTATGGCCCGGCCAAGCAGGCGTGCAAGTACGCCGGTCTGCCGAAGCCGACCGGCTGCGTCTGAGTCAGTCAGACCGCTTGGATTGAGGGGGGCGCAAGCCCCCCTTTCCCAGAATTCCCGGCAGTGAGGAGATGACGGTGAGTCAGTTCTACACCGCGCTGTTCTATGCAGCCATAGCCGTGTTCTTCATCGGTCTCGGCGCGCGCATATACAAGTATGCCAGAACCCCGGCACCGCTGAAGATCCCCACAACGCCTGCGCCGACCACGGCTGGGGGCGTTGTATGGCGCATGTTCCGCGAAGTCGTCTTCTTTCACAGCCTGTTCCGTGGCAACAAGTGGACCTGGCTCTTCGGCTGGACCTTCCACCTGTCGCTGCTGCTCGCGTTCTTCCGTCACCTGCGTTATGCCATCACGCCGGACAACATTCTCTGGCCCCTGATCAGCCTGGAACCCGTTCAGGCCTTCGGCAAGTACGCGGGATTCGGCATGGTAATCGGCCTGCTCGGGCTGTTCGGACGCCGCATCTTCGTCGATCGCGTGCGCTACATTTCCAGTCCCTCCGATTACCTCATGCTGCTGCTGCTGCTGGCCATTGCCCTCAGCGGCCTCGGCATGACTTTCGTGGCCCATACCGACATCGTGGCCCTCAAGGCCTTCGCGCTGGGCCTGCTGCGACTCGACCCGCAGCCGCTGCCGACCGACCCGCTGGTGCTCACCCACCTGGGCCTGGTCGCGCTGCTCATGATCGTGTTCCCGATCAGCAAGCTGTTGCACGCCCCCGGCGTGTTCTTCAGCCCCACCCGCAACCAGATCGACAACCCGCGCGAGAAGCGCCATGTCGCGCCCTGGGCGGCGGAACTGGAGAAGTGATCGCACACGCGGTCACGGCATTGCGACAGTAGACCAAGGAGCAAACAGTGGCGGATTTTGAAGTCCCGAAATTCCGAGAAATCCCGATCATCCCCAAGCTCCAGGAAGGGGTGATGGCGCACAGCCAGCCATTCGTGGCCAAGGCCGAGTTCCAGCAGCCTCTGGGTTATCCCGGCGAGCTGGTCGACAACTGGAAGGAAGTCGCCATCGAAAAGCTCGGTGAGCTCTGCGGCAAGTACCGCTCCTTGCAGGTGTTCCTCGATTCCTGCGTGAAGTGCGGTGCCTGCACCGACAAGTGCCACTACTACCTTGGCACCACCGATGCCAAGAATATGCCGGTAGCGCGCCAGGATCTGCTGCGCAAGGTCTACCGCCGCTACTATACCTTCGCCGGCAAGTATTTCCCCAAGCTGGTTGGTGCCGTCGATCTGACCGAGGAAGTGCTGGACGACTGGTACAGCTATTTCCACCAGTGCTCGCAGTGCCGCCGCTGCTCCGTATTCTGCCCCTACGGTATCGACACCGCCGAAATCTCCATGGCTGCCCGCGAGATCATGGACGCGGTCGGCAAGGGCCAGAAATACTGTAACGAGATCATCGGCAAGGTCTTCAAGATCGGCAACAATCTGGGACTGCCCCAGCCCGCGCTGGAAGACACCCTCGAAGGCATCGAGGAAGATGTCTATGACGATACCGGCGTCAAGGTCCGCTACCCGCTGGACGAGGAAGGCGCCGAGATCCTGCTGGTCACACCGTCCGCCGACTTCTTCGCCGAGCCCCATGTCGACGGTCTCATCGGCTACGGCAAGGTCTTTCACGAGGCCGGCGTCAGCTGGACCCTGAGTTCCTATGCCTCGGAAGCCGCCAACTTCGGCATGTTCATCGGGTCCTACGAGAACATGCGCCGGGTTGCCCTGCGCATCCGCAAGGCCGCCCAGGACCTGGGTGTCAAGCGCATCGTGTTCGGCGAGTGCGGTCATGCCTGGCGCGTGGCCTACAGCTTCCTAAACACTCTCGCCGGCCCCTTCGATTTCCTCGATCCGCGCTACCCCGTGCCGCAGCACATCTGCGAATTCACCTGGAACCTGATCCAGGAAGGCAAGCTCAAGTTCGACAAGTCGCAGAACGACGACATGCGCCTGACCTATCACGATTCCTGCAACGTGGCGCGCGCCTCCCGCATGGGCGACTTTCCCGGCGGCCAGTTCGTGATCCCGCGCGAGATCATCAAGGCGACCTGCAACCACTTCTACGACATGGATCCCGACACCATCTACGATGCAACCTATTGCTGCGGTGGTGGCGGCGGCCTGCTCACCGACGACCTCATGGAACTTCGCGTCAAGGGCGCCCTGCCGCGTATGGAGGCCCTGAAGAAGGTCGTCGACGAGAACGACGTAACGCACATGGCTGCAATCTGCGCCATCTGCAAAAGTCAGTTTGCAAAGGTAATGCCCTACTACGGCTTCCGCCTGGATCAGATCGTCAGTGTTCACCAACTGGTGAGCAACGCGATCATCCTGTCGGACGCCCCGGCGGACGACGAGGATGCCGGTGGCGAGGGCGACGACGAGTAACGCGAAATTCGCAAGATCAAACGAACGAGAATTCCGGCATACCGGGTTCACCTAACAGGAGAACAGGCATGGCAACCTCCCAAGACGAAATGAAACTCACGTTCCGCAAGTTCAAGGACGGCGAAAACAAGTGGTCGAGCATGCACGACAAGATCTTTGTCGCTGACACCTCCCACAAGTGCCCTGTCTATGTTCACCGTACACCGCCGTGCCAGGGTAGCTGCCCCTCGGGCGAAGACATCCGCGGCTGGCTGCAGATCGTTCGCGGCATCGAGAAGCCGCCCAAAGGCGTGGACTGGCACGAGTACGCCTTCCGTCGCTCTACCGACGCCAACCCCTTCCCCGCCATGATGGGCCGCGTCTGCCCGGCGCCCTGCGAGGACGGCTGCAACCGCAACGAAGTCGATGACTTCGTCGGCATCAACGCCGTGGAGCAGTTCATTGGCGATACCGCCTACGAGAACGGCTACAAGTTCGAGGCGCCGCCGCTGACCACGGACAAGAAGGTTGCCATCGTCGGTGGCGGTCCGGCCGGCATGTCTGCCGCCTACCACCTGCGCCGTCGCGGTATCGCGAGCTGCATCTTCGACGACCACGAGAAGCTGGGCGGCATGATGCAGTACGGCATTCCCGGCTATCGTGTGCCGCGCACCCACCTGGATCACGAGATCCAGCGCATCATCGACATGGGTGATATCGAGGTCCGCACCGGCGTCCGCGTCGGCCGTGACGTCAGCGTCGAGGAGCTGGAGAAGGAATTCGATGCCATCCTGTGGGCCATCGGCTGCAAGACCGGCCGCGGCCTGCCCGTACCCGGCTGGGAAGGCACCCCGAACTGCATCTCCGGTGTTGCCTTCCTGGAAGCCTTCAACAAGGGCGACCTGAAGGTCACCGCCGAAAAGGTGGTTTGCGTGGGTGGTGGTGACACCTCCATCGACGTGGTTTCCGTGGCCCGCCGCCTCGGCAAGATCTCCAACCTCAACCCCAAGGACCGTCCGGAAGAGGTTATCTACGGCCACACCGCGCACGACGCCGCCATGACCGCGGCCCGCGAAGGCGCGGAAGTCACCCTGACCGCCCTCTTCCCGCGCGAGGAGATGACGGCTACCGAGCACGAGGTGCGCGATGCCCTGACCGAGGGCGTCACCATCCTCAACGAGGTCATGCCGGTCGAGGTCATCAAGAACGAGGAAGGCCGTGCCACCGGCCTGAAGATGGCCAAGTGCAAGCTCGAGGATGGCCGCCCGGTGCCGATCGAGGGCACCGAGTTCGTGCTCGAGGCTGATCTGATCGTGGCCGCCATCGGCCAGGGTGGCGACCTGGAAGGCCTGGAAGACTTCGACAACGGCCGTGGCCTGATGGACTCCGACCAGTTCTACCAGGTGCCGAACAAGCCCGGCCATTTCGTCGCCGGCGATATCATTCGTCCGCACCTGCTGACCACCGCCATCGGCCAGGCCTCCATCGCCGCCGAGAGCATCCAGCACTACCTCAACAACGAGGCCCAGGTGAAGCGCCCGAAGGTGGACAAGCACCACTTCAACCTGCTGGCCAAGCTCAACGAGGCCGGCCTGGCGCCCGTGGAGTTCCAGCCCGAGGGCGACCTGCGCGGCACCTCCAGCGCCAACTATGCGATCCACAACTTCGAGGACCGCGCCAGTTCCGAGATCATCTCGCATGACCAGCTCTTCCTGGGGCATTTCGCCTATGAACCGCGCCACAAGCGCGGCGAGAAGATCCCGGGTGCCGACGAGGTGCTGGGACACTTCGAGGAGCGCTATATCGGTCTGCCCGAGGAAGAGGCCCAGGCCGAGGCCGGTCGCTGCATGAGCTGTGGCCTGTGCTTCGAGTGCGACAACTGCGTCATCTACTGCCCGCAGGATGCCGTCTACCGAGTGAAAAAGGACGAGGCGACCACCGGTCGTTACGTGGCGACCGACTACACGCGCTGCATCGGCTGCCACATCTGCTCCGATGTATGCCCGACCGGCTACATCGACATGGCCATGGGTGAGTGATCTCGCAGACCAGTTGACAGGAGAGATGATGGCTCCCGTGTTGCGATCCCTGAAAGCTCTGCTGCTGTGGGCTGGACTGGCGTTTGCCAGTCTCCCCCTGGCGGCCGGCGCCGAAGTCCCGCTGCCCGACATCCTGAAGAAGCCGATCGAAACCAACGGCCGCTTCAGCGAAACACAGGGCTGCGTGGAACCCACCGACGTGATGCGCAAAAAGCACTTCGAGTTCCTCCTGCACCAGCGGGACGAAACCCTGCGCAAGGGTGTACGTACTCGCCGCTACAGCTTCGAGGAGTGCATCAACTGTCACGTACCGCCCGCCGAGAGCGGCAAGGTGGTCCGGGTGACCAGCAAGGAGCATTTCTGCAACAGCTGCCATACCTATGCCGGTGTCACCATCGACTGCTTCGACTGTCACCGCGACACGCCGACCCCCAAGAACATCGGTTTCCATCCGCTGGTCGGCAAGTCGAAGGCCACGGGGCATCACATGGACCTGGCGGCCCAGCCTGACGAACCACTCAACCCGGAAACCCTGAGCATGGCCGTGGAGGGTGCACAGCAATGAGCGACACCGATATTTCCCGTCGCCGCTTCTTCGGTGGCGCGGCCGGCGTCCTCGCGGGCGTGGCCGTGGCCCCCGGTGTTCTGCTGAACGAGGTCGCCGTCGCCAAGGCGCCGGATCAGCCTGCCAGCAGCGAAAACCGCTGGGGCATGCTGATCGATACCAACAAGTGTCAGAAAGGCTGCGACGCCTGCGTGCGCGGCTGCCAGCAGGAAAACGGCTGGGGACCCTACGGTACCGAGACCAAATCCAACGAGCTGCAGCAGGCCCACTGGATCCGCAAGGTTGAGATCCGCGACACCAGGACCGGCTACAGCCATTCGCTGCCGCTGATGTGCCAGCACTGTGCGCATCCCCCCTGTGTCGATGTCTGCCCCACTCACGCCTCCATGAAGCGCGAGGACGGCATCGTCCTGGTCGACAAGCACGTCTGCATCGGCTGCCGTTACTGCATGATGGCCTGCCCCTACAAGGCCCGTTCCTTCATCCACGAGGAACTGCATGACCAGTTGCCACACGCGCCCCGTGGCATCGGCACTGTCGAATCCTGCACCCTGTGTGTGCACCGCGTGGACCGCGATGGCGCCGACGCCATTCCGGCCTGCGCCGAGGCCTGCGCCGCCGAGGGTCACGATGCCTTCGTGTTCGGTGATCTCAACGATCCCAACAGCCGCCTGTCCCGGGAGCTGGCGAAGCACGGCGGCACCCAGATTCGCGCCGATCTGGGACTGGATCTTGGCGTGCGTTACCGGGGCATCTGAAGCGGTTGCCGACCACAGCGAAGTGAAGTAGAGGCGAGTCCAAGTCGATGAAAAGAGTCATTCACTTTCGGGAAGTCACCAACAACGGAACCGGCTACTGGGGTCTGCTGGGGCTGTTCGCCCTGATCGTGGCCGTCGGGCTAGGTGCTGCATACTACATGGAGCACAACGGCCATTGGGTCACCGGCATGAACAACCAGATCGTCTGGGGCACCCCGCATGTGTTTGCGGTGTTCCTGATCGTGGCCGCCTCCGGTGCCCTGAACGTCGCTTCCATCGCCTCGGTCTTCAACAAGAAGTTCTACAAGCCACTGGCGCCCCTGTCGGCGCTGCTGGCGGTGGCGCTGCTCATCGGCGGTCTCATCATTCTGGTGCTCGACCTGGGCCGGCCGGATCGCCTGATCGTCGCCATGACCCACTACAACTTCAAGTCGATCTTTGCCTGGAACATCATCCTGTATAACGGCTTCATCGCCATCGTCGCCGTTTACATCTGGTTCATGATGGAACCACGCATGAAGCCCTACAGCAGCTACGCCGGCTTCTTCGCCTTCGTCTGGCGCATCATCCTGACCACCGGTACCGGCTCCATTTTTGGCTTCCTGGTGGCACGCCAGGCCTATGACGCCGCCATCTACGCACCCATGTTCGTGGTCATGTCCTTCAGTTTTGGACTTGCCATCTACCTGCTGGTGCTGATGGCCGCGATGAAGTGGACGGGCCGCCCGTTGGGCGATGCCGTCGTCAGCCGCCTGAAGAACCTGCTCGGCGTATTCGTCGCGGGTGTCTTCTACTTCGTGCTCGCCTACCACCTGACCAGCCTCTATGCCACCGAGCACCATGGCTGGGAGCGCTTCCTGCTGCTCGACGGCGGCCTCTACACCAAGCTGTTCTGGATCGGCCAGATCCTGATCGGCACCCTGCTGCCGCTGGCCATGCTCTATCACCCGACCCTGGGCAAGTCCCGCGCCGTGGTAGCCTGGGCCTGCGTGTTCGTCATCCTCGGCGGGCTGGCACAGATGTACACCATCATCATCGGCGGCCAGGCCTACCCGCTGGTGCTGTTCCCGGGCATGGAAGTCAGCAGCGACTTCAGCGACGGCATCGTGGCAGCCTACACGCCCGCCCTGCCCGAGTTCCTGCTCGGCATCGGCGGCATGGGCATCGCCTTGCTGGCCGTGACCGTGGCCGTCAAGGTGCTGCGCTTCCTGCCGGAGACGCTGGAAGACGACCGCGTCGATCCGCACCGCGCCGCCGAGGCGGAAGCCGCCGAAGCCGCCTGATTCCGCAAGGCAACGGCATGGGCCGCGCGCAGTCATGGCGACATGGCTGCGCGTTTTCGTTTGACGCGAGGCGTCCATGACCCATCTGCTCATTTCCGCCGCCCACAAGTCCTCGGGCAAGACCACGCTCAGCATCGGCCTGTGCCGGGCGCTCGCCGCGCGCGGGCTGGCCGTGCAGCCGTTCAAGAAGGGGCCCGACTACATCGACCCCATGTGGCTGGGCGACGCCGCCGGCCGCCCCTGCTACAACCTGGATTTCCAGACCCAGTCGGCGGACGAAATCCGCAACCTGGTCGCCTGCCGCAGCCGCGGCGCCGAGCTGTCGCTGATCGAGGGCAACAAGGGCCTGTACGACGGCATGGCGCTCGACGGCAGCAACAGCAACGCTGCCCTGGCCAAGCTGCTGGGCGCGCCCGTGATACTGGTGATCGACACCCGCGGCATCACCCGCGGCGTGGCGCCCCTGCTGCTCGGCTACCAGCACTTCGACCCGGCGGTACGTATCCGGGGCGTCATCCTCAACCAGGTCGGCGGTGCCCGGCACGAGGCCAAGCTGCGGGAATCCGTGGAACACTACACCGACATCCCGGTGCTGGGCGCGGTACGCCGCAACAGTGCGCTGGTCATCGACGAACGCCACCTCGGCCTGATCCCCGAGAACGAGGAGAGCGCGGCCGGCCGCCTCATCGCCACCATCGCCGCGGCGGTCGGCGAGCAGGTCGATCTCGACCGCCTGTTGACCGTGGCCCGCGACGCGACGCCGCTGCCGGAGTGCCACCCCGAGCCTGCGCCACCACCGGCCGGCGAGCGGATCCGGATCGCCATCGCCCGCGACCGGGCCTTCGGCTTCTACTACCCCGACGATCTCGAGGCCCTGGAGGCCGCCGGGGCCGAGCTGCTGCCCTTCGACGCCCTCGCGGACAGCCGCCTGCCCGACTGCGACGGCCTGTTCATTGGCGGCGGTTTCCCCGAGACCCAGATGGAGGCGCTGTCCGCCAATGCCGCCCTGCGGGCCCACATCCGCGAGGCCATCGAGGCCGGTCTGCCCACCTACGCCGAGTGCGGCGGATTGATGTACCTGGCCCGCAGCCTGCGCTGGAAGGACCGCAGTGCCGAGATGGTGGGCGTGATCCCCGGCGACGCGGTCATGTGCGACCGGCCCCAGGGCCGCGGCTACATCCACCTTGCCGAGACGGAGGACTTCCCATGGCCTGCTGCCGGTAGTCGTCCCCCGGCAGACATTCCCGCCCACGAATTCCACTACTCGCGCCTGGAAAACCTGCCCCCCGACGGCCGCTTCGCCTACCGTGTCCTGCGTGGCAGCGGCATCGACGGCCGGCACGACGGCTTCCGCCACCGCAACCTGCTCGCCTGCTACGCCCATCTGCGCAATACCGGCAGCTATCCCTGGGCCCGCCGCTTCCTCGCCTTCGTACGCAGCCACCGCGGCGACTGATTCCCATGAACGGGCTGCGGCAGAAATCGGCGCCCGGGTCGCGTACAATAGACCGCCCAACGTTCAAGGGGTTGAGAGACATGATCAGCATCACGCCCGCAGCCGCGCGCCAGATCCGCCAGTCCGCCAAGCAGGGGCGTATGGAAGGCATGGCCCTGCGCATCGCCGCCCAGCGCAATGCCGACGGCACCATCCACTACGCCATGGGCTTCGACGATACCGGCCGCGACGAGGATACCCGCTTCACCTCCGAAGGCATCGAGATCGTGGTCGCCCCCCCCAGCATGCCCGTGCTGGACGGTACCGTCATCGACTTCGTGGAGCTGGAGCCCGGCAAGTTCGAGTTCATCTTCATGAACCCGAACGACGCCAACTACAAGCCGCCCGAGGCGAGTCAGGGCGAGTAGCCACCCGCGAGGCCTGCCGCGCATGCCCGACTGGCTGAAGCGAAACCGCCGCCGGCCCCCGAACGAGGGTCGGCAGGCCGTTGCCGTTGACGCGGCCGACCGCCCTGCTCACGACCGTGCCTTCCCCATCCCCCATTCGCCCTATCGCATTCCACTGGCTGCGCTGGCCGTCATCATCGCGTTTCTGGGCACCCTGCCCTTCGTGCCCGGCCTTGCCGGCACCGCGCGGGGGCTGCTGGCGGCCGCGCTGGTGGTCGCCGCGCTGGGCCTGTTGTGGGAACTGGCCCGCCGGCTGCGGCGCGAGCTGCTGGATCCGCTGTGCGCCATCCGGCGCTGGTCGGCACGCATGCTGGATGCCGACCTGGGCGCGCGCATCCCGGTACCGGACCAGGGCAGCTTCAAGCGCCTCGCCAGCGACCTCAACCACCTCAGCGACCGTTTCCAGGGTCTGTCGCTGGACATGGAGGCACAGGTGCGCAAGCAGACCGCCCACATCCAGCAGCAGACCCGCTCGCTGGAAGTGCTCTACGACGTGGCCGCCAGCATCAACAGCTCGCGCGACCTCGACGACCTGCTCACCCGTTTCCTGCACACCCTCAAGGAAGTGGTGCATGCCCGCGCCGCCACCGTGCGCCTGCTCGGACCCGACAACCAGATGCACCTGGTGGCCAGCCTGGGCCTGAACGACGAAGTGGTCGAACGCGAACAGACCCTGCCCTCGCGGCAGTGCCTGTGCGGCCGGGCGGCACAGGAAGGCACCATTCGCATGCACGCCGACCTGCGCACCTGTGACAAGCTCGCCGGCACGCCCTTCTTCGGCGAGCAGGAGCAGGTGGAAATGATCGCCGTACCACTGGCCTACCGGGGCCGGACGCTGGGCGTCTACAACCTGTTCATCGACAAACAGCACCATATCGACAACGACGATGACCGCGACCTGCTGGTCAGCATCGGTCGCCACCTCGGCATGGCCATCGAGAAGGCGCGCCTCGACGAGGAAGCCAACCGCCTGTCCATCATCGAGGAACGGACCCGCATCGCCCACGAGCTGCACGACTCGCTGGCGCAGACCCTGGCCAGTCTGCGTTTCCAGGTGCGTGTGCTGGACGAGACCCTGCACCAGGGTGACGAGTCCGCACTCTGGGCCGAGCTGGAGCGCATCGAGAACAGCCTGGACGAGGCCTACACCGAACTGCGCGGCCTCATCGACCATTTCCGCGCCCCCATCGACCGCCGCGGCCTGATTCCCGCCATCGAAAAGCTGGTCCAGCGCTTCCGCAACGAGTCCAGCATCCAGATCTTCCTGCAACAGGAATGGGGCCAGGCCGACCTGCCCGAAGACGTCGAAATCCAGGTGCTGCGTATCGTACAGGAAGCGCTGGCCAACGTGCGCAAGCACAGCCAGGCCCATACCGTGCGTCTGTTGATGCGCCGTGACGGTGAGCGCTACCGGGTGCTGATCGAGGACGACGGCGTCGGCATGCCGCGCAAGCGCGCCGGCGGGGGTCCGGGCGAGCACGTCGGCCTGTCGATCATGGAGGAACGCGCGCGGCGCATCGGCGGCCGCATCCGTTTCGAGTCGGAGCCCGGCGAGGGCACCCGCATCCAGCTCAGCTTCCCCGCGCCGAAGCCCGCCGGGTCCGAGATCACCATTCCCATCCGACAGGCGAACCCATGAGCTTGCGCGTCATTCTCATCGACGATCACACCCTGTTCCGTGTCGGCCTGCAGGGCCTGCTCGAACATCGCGGCATCGAGGTCGTGGCCGCTGTCGGCGACGGCGAGGAAGGCATCCGCCTGGCCGAGGAACTGCAACCCGACGTGGTACTGCTGGACATGCGCATGCCCGGCACCGACGGTCTCGGCGTGCTGCGCAAGCTGCGCCAGAGCGGTCTGGAAATGCCCATCGCCATGCTCACCACCAGCAGCAACGAGCAGGACCTGGTCGAATCCCTTCGCAGCGGTGCGCAGGGCTACCTGATCAAGGACATGCAGCCGGATGACCTGGTCGTTGCATTGCGCGACATCGTCGCCGGCAAGACGGTGGTCGCGCCCGACCTCGCCCCGGTGCTGGCCAAGGTGGTCCAGGGCGAGGCCATCACGCCGCGCGACCATAGTCCCTTTTCGGAACTCACGCCGCGCGAAAGCGAGATCCTCGGCCTGCTCGCCGAGGGCCAGAGCAACAAGGCCATCGCCCGTAACCTGGGGATTTCCGATGGCACGGTGAAGCTGCACGTCAAGGCCATCCTGCGCAAGCTCGGCGTGCATTCGCGCGTCGAGGCCGCGGTCATTGCGGTCGAACAGGGCCTGCGCACCCACCGCAGCGACACCGCGCGCAGCGCCGACTGAACCCCTTCAACACCGGAGAACCCTGCACGATGAAACATTTCGTGGAACTCGTCGAGGAATGCCTGCCCCGCATACGCGAGGTCTTTCCCTGGGACATGGAAGACCTGCTGAAGGAAAAGCCCGATGTCCTGCTGGTCGATACCCGCGAACCCTACGAGTTCGAGGCCATGCACATCGAGGGTTCCATCAACGTGCCGCGCGGCATCCTGGAGAGTGCCTGCGAATGGGGCTACGAGGAAACGGTGCCGGAACTGGTCGAGGCGCGGGAGCGCCCGGTGGTGCTCATCTGTCGTTCCGGCAACCGCAGCGCGCTGGCCGCCGACGTGCTGCAGCAGATGGGGTACAAGGACGTGGTCTCGCTCAAGACCGGGCTGCGCGGCTGGAACGACTACGAGTTGCCGCTGGTAAACGGCGAAGGCAAGCCGGTAGACGTGGACGAGGCCGAGGCCTACTTTACCCCCAAGCTGCGCCCGGACCAGATGCCGCCCGACCGGCGCTGAGCGCCGACCAGGCGCTGCGGTTCAGCGCCGGCGCGCCATGCCGGCCAGGGCCACCAGCCCGGTGCCGAACAGCCACAGGGCGGCCGGTGCCGGAACCACGACCGGCGGCGCCAGCGGCGACAGGTTCACGAAGCTCTCGCTGTACCCGCCCAGGAAGCGCTTCGCATGCAGCCCGATGCGGAAATCCCCGTTCTCCAGCGCCACCAGCGCCGCCGCATAGCCCCCCTGGAAGTCCAGCACCGCGGTCAGCCACTCGCTGCCATCCGTCGTGGCATTGATCCCGAACTTGGGCCGCGGCACCCGCGCCATCAGCGACAGGTCCGAGCGGAAGGGCTCACTGAGGCTGCGCCCGCCCGGCAGGTTGCGCGGCCGCCGACGCTGGTAGAACTCGACCTCGGACGGATCGCTGAAAGACAGGCTGTCCAGGCCATTGAGCAGATCCCCGTCGAAGTGGACCTCGCCGATGACCGAACGGGCCGGCCCCATGTTGCCGAAGGTGAGGCGAATGCGGTCGCCGCCCGCATCCTCCAGCAGCGCCCCGAACTGGGCCTCGCCCGCAGCGCAGGCCGCGCCACTCGGATCGTTGCCCGTGATGCACTCGAAGTCCAGCGGAATTGCCTGTGCCGACAGCGTCGCCAGCCCCAGCGCCAGCCCGCCCAGCAGCCTGCGTATCGTCCCTGTGAGTCCTGCCTTCATGCCATGCTCCAGTACTGTACTCTCTTGTTGGAGCCATTTGGAAAGCAAGGATTGCGCCAGATTCTGAAATCAAAGTATCATCAGATACTTATAAAGAGGCAGCCGCGTCGGGCAGCATAATGTGTAAAATTTCTCAACACTCGCTGGCTCGGCGCCGCCTGCGGAAGCCTCCTCGAATGTACTCTAACGCACCGATTCAAGTAACATTCGTCAGCCTTGCAAGCCACCTGCATGATCTGGAGTCGCTCTGACATCGTCAGATCGAAACGTAAAGTTTACCGACACCTCTGCCGTACAGGCTAGGCCGCATATTGCTGCGCCAGGTCGGAAGCGGGCGGGCGAAAATCGTACTCTGGGCCATGGGCAAAAAGCCCGGTTCATTGCCCGCCAAAACAACAGGTTGCCCGCTGCCCGCTTCCGAGCTGGTGCAATATGCGGGTTAGGGCATGTTCTTCATGCCTGCCTACACGGCCGTCTGCCAGCTCGCCGCCAGCGTGGGTGCCAGGGCCGTCTGCAACTGCGGCGACAGATCGAGCTCGCCCGCCGCCGGTGGCGCAAAGGCGGCCATGGCCTGCACGAGCTGATCGACCTGGTTCGCATACAGGCGCAGGCCGTCACCGGCATCCATGTAGTCGAGTTGATAGGCTGCACCCAGATACCAGTTGCTGACCGTCACCGAATCGCTGGTACCGATCACATCCACCTGCAGGTTGTTGCCCACCTGGCTGAACCAGAGCTGGTCGTGATCGATGCCTGACTCGAACTGCAGAATGTCCGTGGTCGCACCATACTGCGCCGGCTGCGAATCCATATAGTCGAAGTCATTGATCATGTCTCCGGCGTCACCCCGGCCGTACACATAGACATCGTTCCCTGCCCCGCCGGAAATGGTCTCGTAGGACGAGCCGCTCTCGATAACGTCGTCCCCGGCTCCACCACTCAGATAGACGGTTCCCGCAGACCCAACCAACCGGTCGTTTCCTGAACCACCGAACAATGCCCCGAACCCTGAACCACCGACCACAAGGTCGTCACCCGCCTCTCCGAAAGCGGCACCATTCCGTGAACGCAGGTACAGGGCGTCATTGCCATTGCCGGCGTAGAAATAGTCCCAGGTTGCGGTTGCTCCGGCAGCGGGCGCCGTCAGGCTGCGCAGCGTGTCGTTGCCATCCTTCCCATAGAGATAGGCATTTCCTGCATTCCTCGCGATCAGAACATTGTCGAGACCATTACCCTCGCCTCGCAGCTCCGCGGCTCCGGTGAGCGTCAGGTTCTCGACATTGGCGCCGAGCACGAAATCGACACTCGATTGGACCTGATCGATGCCTTCCCCCGGGTTCTCCGTCACCTGGTCGCCGATGTCGTCGACAAGGAAGGTGTCATTGCCGAGTCCGCCGCTCATCATGTCGGCACCGCGGCCGCCGTCGATGTAATCGCCGGCGCCGCCGCCCACCAGGGTATCCTGACCATCGCCTCCGTTCATATAGGCATATCCGGTGCCGGCCTCGAGATAGTCGTCCCCGGCATCGCCACCGAGGTAGTTCAGGGAACCGCTGCCGCCATAGAGGCTGTCATTCCCGGCGCCACCAATGGCGCCGCCGTTGCGGATGTTCAGGCGGATGGTGTCGTTGCCGTTCTCGCCATAGAACACATCCCAGCCTGTTGTCGGCGTCTGCGCCGCGCCCGCAAGCAGGGTATCGTCGCCATCGCCACCATAGGCCGTCAGGTTCCCCTGGCCGCCGCGGATCTCGTTGTCCAGCTCGTTGCCGTAGGCCACATGGGCCGCGCTGTCGGTGTAGGTCAGGTTCTCCACGTTGGCACCCAGGGTGTAATCGATGCTGCTGATCACGCGGTCGATGCCCTCGTCGACAGCTTCCGTGACCACATCGCCCGGATCGGTCACATAATAGGCATCGTTCCCCGCCCCGCCGGCCATGTCATCATTGCCCTGGTTGCCATACAGCACGTCATTACCGGCACCGCCACGCAAGGTGTCATTGCCGTAGCCACCGAACAACAGGGCATTTCCGGCACCCGCCTGGATGAAGTCGTCTCCGCCCTCTCCAAACAGGTAATTCCAGGCACTGCTGCCCCCGTAGATGGCATCCATCCCGTCACCACCCCAGGCGACTCCGGCCCGGTCATGGATGCGGATGGTATCGTTTCCATCCTGGCCGTACAGGTAGTCCCATGCACCGGGCATGACCTCCGAAAAGCCGCCCTCCAGCGTGTCATCGCCCTGGCCTGCATAGAAGAACACCCCGCCCCCGCCCGCGCGCATCTCGTTGTTCAGCTCATTTCCATAGGCATACAGGCTTCCCCGCGTCTGGTTCTGCATCACCAGATTCTCGAGGCCGGCGCCCAGGGTGTAGCCGATGGTGCTGTAGACGGTATCGTTACCGGAGGTATCGGTGACGGTGTCGCCGGGGTCGTCGACGTAATAAACATCATCTCCGTCACCACCCGCGAGCGTATCAGCGCCCTCCCCACCGACCAGGATATCGTCCCCTTTCCATCCCGTCAGGCTATCATCGCCGCCGCGCCCGAATATCAGACCGGTCGGATAGGCACCAACGCTCGACACCGCCGGAACCTGGTAACTGTCGGCAGAATCCGACAGCACTTGCAAATCGCCCAGATCCCACTGAAGCCCGTCCGCAAATCTGACAAATCTGACACCGGAACCATCTTCAGGAGTCAATGCATCAAAGTGCCGTCGAACGGTAATGGAATCACCCAGTCCACCATACCGAATAACCAGGTCACCGCCGACCTGTTCCAGATCCACGCTGGACGGCAACACGCTTCGTTCAAACTCGATGGCATCAGTGCCCCTACCGGGAACGTAAATCAGCCCATCACCGATGACATCCTGTCCGTCGCCCAGCCGAAACCGATAGGTGTCCGTCCCAGCACCCGCATCGAGCAGGTCATTGCCTTTGCCACCGTCCAAAAGATCGTCGCCGACTGCTCCAAACAGGCTGTCGTCTCCATCGAGCCCCAACAGCGTATCGTTGCCGGCTGCACCATCGAAGAAATCCGCATCAGATGTACCTTGCAGGGTGTTGTCGAGCAACTGAGGGTCGAGGGTCGGGGCTGCAGGCGCCAGTGCGATGACATCTGCCATGTTCATGGTTGTCCCGTCCGAGAATCGTATCTGTTCGATACCCAGCCCGGTAATGCCAAGATACTGGTCCGGGATGACAGGACCCGGACCACCCCCGCCAGGCGAAAGCGGAGGCAAAAGCCCGGATCCCGGTTGCGAGAACCCGGAGTGGGGAATCACAACTCTGACGGCTTCGCCCGGCGCCCACGCAATATCCAGCGTCACATGGACCTGACCCAGATCCGGTATGTTCTCCTCGCCCCAGCCATTTCCGACCTGGGGCTGGACGGTGATCTCACCCCATGAGAAGCTGAGATCGCTAACGGTAATGCCAGGTCCGAACTCAACTGTATCCTTGGGCATCACGCCTGCTGCGACAAACTCCGCCAATGCTCCGTAATCGTTATCGTCGATAACCGGAAACGGCTGCCCCGGATAGGTCTTCTTGTACCAGTCAATGGCCCGTGATCTATACTCCATCGCTTCCATGTGAAGGTAAAGATCCAGTATCCCCGTGTCCAGCACGACGTCGGTTCCCGCATCCCCGAGATTAAACCTGTAGGTGTCTTCTCCTGCTCCTCCATCAAGCCAGTCATTCCCTCGACCACCCACAACCAGGTCATTGCTTGCTTTGCCCAGGGACTTTGGATTTCCTCCCCTGTCCCCCAGGATTACATCATTCCCATCGTTTCCGTAATACAACGAGCCCCCCGCCCTCGAATCATAAGGGCCGTCGTACTCATCTGGCGAGGAAAGGAAATCTTCGGCGAGATAGGGCCTCCCGTAGAACCAGAGACTCCCATCTCTGTTGCCTCCGAGAATGACATCGGCTCCATCCCCCGCATCAACCATGAGATAGCCACCAGCGACTCCGCCCCGGGTTCCCGATACATCGATCAGATTGTCCGAAGGACCCGCCTTGATGACTTCTACGGCAACGACGCGATTACCCTCCCACTCCTCATACTGCTCCTGCCGGTAGACGAGTGCGCTACCCAGAGATGCACCTGCGCTTGGCCCGTATACCCAGATGCCCGTCGGTGATCCGGTCGGTCCCTGCCCATAGCCGTCGAGGGTGACACCATCCCCACCACTGCCACTCGTTACCTCGACCACGAACCCGCCTGCGGGGATCGAATAACCCGCCGACCCGCCGTCGAAGGGATAAAAGGTTGCACCACCGATTCCTCCAAGTGTCTGCCCCCCAAGCTCTGCGCTGTAGGAGGCCGACGTGACGGTACCGCTGGTCAACAGGATGGTCGTCGAATCCATCGCTGAAGAAGCGCGTACTATGAGCGGATCGTCCACGATTCGCGTCGTGAGCGATAGTCCGTCATACCAGTATTCTGTACGCCGGTAGTTGGTCAGTGCACCCCCTATATAGGTGGTACCTGAGCTGTTCTTGATCCGGCGCATGCGTCCATCTGCCTGGAGCGCGCCGCCATCCCGTCTGATCGCACCAAAATACGTTCCCTTTATCCCGTTAAGAAACCCGCGGCTTTCCGTGTCAAAGTCGAATGCGCTTGACCCCGTGGGCATCAGAGAAGACAGGGCGGTAACCATACCCGTCTCGTCCACGACATCCCAGCCGCCCCCGCTGGCCTGATAACCCTCCAAGATAAATGCGTCGTCGCTGCCGCGGATGGCCAGCCGGAGACCAGCCTTCACCGGCTGCACCTCAAGGTCTTCTGCCTTCAGGCCAGCTCCCAGACGAATACGGTTGACCTCGGGTCCACCATCGGCAACAGTATCGACACCGCCGCCCCAACTCAGCAGGTACTCGTCCGCGCCTGAACCGCCTTCCAGCCGATCAGCCCCCAAGCCGCCATCCAACAGGTCAGCCCCGGCACCCCCCCTGAGAATATCGTCGCCTGCCTCTCCCAGCAGCTCATCGTCACCGCCCATGCCCTCAAGGGTGTCGTTACCGCCACGGCCCCGGATCCGGTCATTGAGGCCAGCACCGATCAGGACATCGTCGGCCGACGTCCCATCCAGCGAATAGGGTACCGGCGCCTGCCCTACCAGGTCGCCATGTGAAAGAACCGTCCCACCATCGAACCGGTACTCCGAAATGGCGCCAGCCAGTCCGTTGCGAACCAGCAGCCGATCACCGGGGCCGTAATCGATGGCGAGGTATTGTGACCCGTCATCGCCTACAAACTGACTCAGCGTCAGCATGGCCGGCGTGATACCCCCCGCAAACCGAATCGTATTGAATCCCCGTGGATCGTCAATGACGTCTTCGCCGTCACCGATCGAGACTTCATAGATATCATCACCGGAACCGCCGTCAAGAAGGTCCGCCCCTGGCCCGCCGACCAGGCGATCCGCTCCCTGATCTCCGTAAATCGTATCCGCGCCAAGCCCGCCGCGGAGTACATCATCCCCTTCCCGACCGAGGATGAGATCATCCCCCGCCTGCCCGTCGAGCGTATTGGCCGCGGCGTTCCCCTCCAGACCGTTGTCCAGCGCGTTGCCGGTCCCGTCGATGGCAGTGCTGCCGGTAAGCTGAAGTTCCTCGACCTCCGCACCCAACGTCCAGCTCACTGATGCCAGAACCCGATCGCGTCCCTCTCCGGGGTTCTCCAAGACCTGGTCTCCCGTGTCGTCTACGATATAGCGATCATCCCCGGACCCGCCGCTCATGCTGTCAGCACCGCTGCCGCCGTCGAGCATGTCTGCGCCCATGCCGCCGGAAAGGGTATCGTCGCCACCCTGGCCGAAGATCCGGTCATCCCCATCCGTGCCCGGATTACGCTCATCATCACCGCGAATGACGTCAGCCTGGTCGCTTCCGTAGATCTCGTCCGCCCCTGTGGAACCACGCAGATTGAGGGCCGGCATGCGGCGCATCAGTGTCGGATGATCCAGATAGCCGTCATCGAACATGTACTGGCGTCTGGCGGCAAGAAATCCACCGGAGATATCGAATCCCTCTGTCCCGGACAGGATCGAAAAGCCCTGTTCTCCCCCGATATCCCCTGGCAACAGCAGTGCCCCTACACTACCGAATCCGCGAACATCGAGCGTCCCGCCATTACCCTGGATATAGTCGCGGCCATCTCCGGAGGACCACAAGGCCAGGTCCTCATCGTCGAGGACGATGACATCATCACCGCTGCCACCGACATAGCGGTCTGCCCCGGGACCCCCGTCAAGATAGTCCGCGCCGTCCCCACCCTCCAGGATGTCATTCCCCTCGCGGCCGTACAGGGTGTCGCTGCCTTCATCGCCCCGCAACCAGTCATCCCCTCCGTTGCCATCCAGCATGTCATCACCGACACCGCCGTAGAGCTCATCGGCGTCGTGCTCCGCGACAGGGATGGTCGGATCATCGCCGAACAGATAATCGTTGCCGGCCCCACCATAGATCACATCGCGACCCGAACCGCCTACCAGTTGCCCGGTTCCGTCGCCGTCGTTACCATCGCCGCCATCGATCAGGTCATCTCCGCCCCCGCCCCAGATCCAGTCCTCACCGGGCCCGCCGAGGATTATGTCATCTCCGGGAGTCGTTGAGCCAGAATCGTCACCGTAGATGCGGTCGTTGCCAGGACCCCCTGCAAGATAGTCTGCTCCACTTCCGCCCTGGAGTCTGTCATCGCCATTACCCCCATTGAGATAATCGTTTCCGTGCAAGGCTTCCGAGACCTCGGCCCCATCTCCGTTGAGAACATCATCGCCCCTCCCACCCATGAGCGCATCATCTCCGGATCCTCCGAACAGCACATCCTCGCCACCACCCCCATCTACGTAGTCGTCCCCCTGGTCGCCAAATATCCAGTCGGCGCCTTCCCCTCCATAAAGCCGGTCGTTACCGCCCGTCGTATCAACGGTACCGAAATTGACCGTCAGGATCTGGTAGGTCGTAACATTTCCTGTTTGGAAGACATTGCGCTGAACATCCCAGTCCAGAGAGAAGCTGTTCGCCGTACGATCCCCACGGATTGTGTCGTCCCCGCCACCGCCCATGACAACATCACTACCGTTACCACCGAACATCGCATCATTGCCGTCCCACCCCCCAATAAAATCGTCGCCTGCGCCGCCGTCGATCAAATCCCCGCGCCGCCCACTCGATGCCTGCGCGTCGAACGTCGCCTTTGCCTGGTCCTCCGGAAGCACCTGATCTGCGAAAAGTTTGTCTCGACCATTTTGGCCGGCTATGGCATCGCTGTCTGGCCCGCCTGCGACCTGATCGTCCCCAGCGCCCGCCAGGATCCGGTCATCGCCCGCGCCACCATCGAGTTCGTCGTCGCCCCCTCGGTACGCTGTAATCTGGTCATTCCCTCCCTCGGCCAAAATCCGATCGGAGCCTACGCTGTCATAAAGGACGTCCTCACGGTTTGGAGACGGCTTGCTCGGGTCGACAATGATGTTGCCCAGCTCATCAGTCGCTGTTTGCACGCCGGGTGTGGAGGGATCCTGATCGGCCGGCTTCAGGTCGCCCACGATGACATAATCAAACGGTCCCGGAGGCGTTTCGGGGCCTGAATCGGTGATGGTCAGGGTCAGGAACTGTGTGCTCGGCCCATTGACATATCGATTCAGCGGTGTAAACCGAATATTGGAAATCGTCTCGTCATCGAAATCCGTATCCGGGAGTGCCTTGAGGCTCAACGTCACAGACGATTGCCCCGCCGGGACCTCTACCTCGAAGTACTCGACACTCGTCAATCCGTTCTCCCACGACTCCACCGGGCGTAACGCGGTTCCGGCTACAAGGAACTTTTCGAACTGACCGGTGACACCATCAAAAGCATCTACGGGAAAATCCACCCGAATGCGCTGTGTTCCGTAGTTGAGCACATGCTGCAGAGTGATCGTTATACCCAGCCAGTTGTCAATACTGTCCTGATCCTCGAGCCAGCTTGTCTGGCTCGTGGTGACGGTCACATCCTGAGTGGCCATGTAAATCTCGTCCAATGCGCGAAGCAGCTCCTCCTTGGGCGCCTGCGCGGGTGACGCATTGAAGACTGACGCCGGGTCATCCCTGAGCTGCTCCATGGTGGCCACCAGCGCTTCCGCCTCTCCTTGTGTCATCTGCGGTACACCATCAAACATGCTCTTGAAAATATCCCACATCCCCCTGTTGGGTTCGGAATAATCCGCCACACCGTTGCTCGTGAATTGCTCCATCAACTTTTGCAAGAGAGCGCCTTGCTTGGATTCACGCAGCGTTCTCTGGTAAAACGCTTCCATGCCGTGGCGGCCGTACTGGTCACGGGCGACGATCCAGATAGCGGCCGCGGAGCTCGGCGCAATCCTCCAGGCAGCGATCATCTTGAAAAACCCAAGCATGTCGTTGCCAGCATCCAGGGTCACCTTGCTGCCCCCGATCGCCGTACCAATATGCGAGATCAAGCTCCACTCGACGCGTTCATGGCCGATAGGCCCTGCATTGCCGAAACTCAGGTTATTCTCATTGAGAAAGTCCGCAAACTGATCGGCACTCGTCCCCTGTGTCACCTCCAGCGCCCCCGGCGCCTCGAACGTCTGACCTCCCCACCCATAAACATCCGCCGCAAGCTGGGCCAGGTAGCCACCCAGGCTGTGGCCGGTGACGGTTATCCGGGATGCGTCGATTTTGCGTTTTCTTGCTTCATCCCTGACTGCCAGGCCGAATTTCAGCGCCTCCAGAAACTGCGGATGCCGCCCCTCGCCGCCATAGGCCGCGTTGGCGATCGCCACATCCGCGCCCAGCACATCATGAGGGTCCGATGGCTCTGTACCCCGGAACGCCAGCACTACCTCCCCGGTGGCGAGGTTCTGATAGGCGCGGGCGTAGAAGCCTATCTGGTCATTTAGATCCCAAGGCTTATCCAGGAAATCGACCCACCCCTCCAGGATATCGTCGCCATACACCGCCAGACTCAACTGTGCATAATCAACCTTCTCGACCATCATTCCCTCCTCCCTGAAACTGTCTGCTCGTCTTTACTTCTTCAGAATCTCCTTCATGTCCTCGGCAAAGCGTCGCTGGACCTTGCGGTCCCAGTTGTCCGCAACCCTCTCCATGTACGACTTCGGCATATCAACGGTATAAACCAGTTCACGCTTGATATCCCTGGGTCCCTTGCTGATTTCGAACTCTAGGTGCGCCGCGGACCGTGGAATAAGCCCGCAGCCAACCGAGAATGAAACAAAATCGATTGCGGGATAGATGCCGCGCTCATAATGAACAGTTATCGCTGGCTTGCTTCCACCGCTGACCCAGCGCAGTCCGACCAGACGAACGCCCACCGGCGCTCGCAGTATCTTCAGGTCTTCCTCGCTCTGCGGAACGATATAAAATGGCGACTCCCCATAGCCGTACCGCCTGCCCATTCTTCTCTCTGATATCCAGGGCACCGGGGCGTCTGAGGGAAGATACACATCCAGGTAGCATGCTTCATGCCGCATGCCGACATCGGGACCCTTGTGCGTCAAAATCATGCGCGTGTCCTTGTGTTCCACGCGATACGCCACTGCATAGGCCCCCTTCAACCGGTCGTCGATCCAGGCCTCCGGCATCCCGAAACGTTCCGCAAATTGCCGCGTATAGACCCATACCCACGGGTCCTCATCATAGGTACGCCCCTTGGCAGTAAAGAAATCTTCATACGTACCCGCCCATGCCAATTGAAGACACAGAGCTAGAGAAGCCGCCAAAGAAGCTCTGAACATATCATTTGGACGGCCCGTCATCGCCTCATTCCTTCGATTCCTCTCCTGCCATATACTCCGTATTCCCTGTACGCAGTCATCCGGCCTCCCCACCCATAAACATCCGCCGCAAGCTGCGCCAGATAACCACCCAGGCTGTGGCCGGTGACGGTTATCCGGGATGCGTCGATTTTGCGTTTTCTTGCTTCATCCCTGACTGCCAGACCGAATTTCAGCGCCTCCAGAAACTGCGGATGCCGCCCATCGCCGCCATAGGCCGCGTTGGCGATCGCCACATCCGCGCCCAGCACATCATGAGGGTCCGATGGCTCTGTACCCCGGAACGCCAGCACCACCTCCCCGGTGGCAAGGTTCTGATAGGCGCGGGCGTAGAAGCCGTTTTCGTCGTTCTTGTCTCTTGGAATACCGAATTCCTTCCATCCCTCCGGAATATCGTCGCCGTACACCGCCAGACTCAACCGTGCATAATCAACCTTCTCGACCATCATTCCCTCCTCCCTGAAACTGTCTGCTCGTCTTTACTTCTTCAGAATCTCTTTCATATCCTGCGCAAAGCGCCGCCGGACCTTGCGATCCCAGTAGGTGAACACCTTCCCGAAATATTCGTCCGGAATGGCCACTGAGTACACCACGGTATATTTGAAATCTCGAGGGCCTTTCTTGGTCATAAACTGAATATCCGCAGCATCCTGAGGCGGGTAACCACAGCCCATGCTAAAAGACACATAGTCGACACCAGGATAAATTCCTCTCTCGTAGTAAACAGGCCACAATCCCTCACTGCCTCGACCCTTGAGACGAACCAGTGGATTCGTGTCAACACCCAACCCCACCGGCGCTCGCAGTATCTTCAGGTCTTCCTCGCTCTGCGGAACGATATAAAATGGCGACTCCCCATAGCTGTACCGCCTGCCCATTCTTCTCTCCGATATCCAGGGCACCGGGGCGTCCGAGGGAAGATACACATCCAGGTAGCATACTTCATGCCGCATGCCGACATCGGGACCCTTGTGCGTCAAAATCATGCGCGTGTCCTTGTGTTCCACGCGATACGCCACTGCGTAGGCCCCCTTCAACCGGTCGTCGATCCACGCCTCCGGCATCCCGAACCGTTCCGCAAATTCCCGCGTGTAGACCCATACCCAGGGGTCCTCGTAATAGGAACCAGTAGGCGACTGTAGCGTTTCATAGGTCGGCGGATTCCGGGCCCAGAGCGGTATCTCTTCCTGTTCCGTCTCCGTGCCGGAAACGCTCGGCGCGCCCTGCGCCTGATGGGCCGGCGGCGGCCGTGTCCAGACCTCTTTCATCTCCGTTCCGGATTGCTGCGCAACCACGGAAAACGGCACCCAGCACAAATACAGCCACAAAAACCATCGTTTCATCATCCACCTCACCTGCCTGAAGCCCTCATGCGTCGACGTCCTCAGCGTTCCCGCAACCCTTCATCCCGATACCGCAGCAGCGGACTCAGCAGAAACTCGATCAGCCTGCGCGTTCCGGTCTTGACCTCGACCGTCACCGCCATGCCGGGGTTGAGCCGCACCTCCCGGCCGTTGACCTGCATGCGGTCGCCGTGCAGGCGCACGCGGGCGGCGTAGACCAGCCCCTTGTCCTCGTCGCTGACGGCGTCCTCGGAGACGTCGATGACGGTGCCCTCGAGCGTGCCGTAGCGGGTGAAGGGGAAGGTCTCGACCTTGATCTCGGCGGTCTGGCCTTCGCGGACGAAGCCGATGTCCCTGTTCTACACCCAGGCCTCGATTTCCAGCCGGTCTGAGCGGGGCACGATCTTCATCAGTGGCTGGGCGGGGGTAACGACGCCGCCGAGGGTGTGGACGGCGAGTTCCTGGACGACGCCGTCGATGGGGGCATGCAGGGCCTGCAGGCCGGTGCGGTTTTCGGCCTTGGCGATCTCCTGGTCCAGGGCGGCGATGCGGGCGCGGGCCTCGGCCAGCCGATCGAGCAGATCGCGGCGGAACTCGGCGCGGCCGGCGCGTTGCCGCGCCTCGGCCTGGGCGATGGCCGCGGCGAGGCTGCGGTACTGTTCACGCAGGGCGGCGAGATCGCGCTCGGCCTCGATGCGTTGCTGTTCGAGTTCGAGCCACTGGACCTCGGGCGCGAGCTTGCGGGCGGCGACGGACTTGAGGGCCTCGGCGCGGCGGGTGATGAGCGGCAGGGTCTGGCGCAACTTGGCGATGTTCTCGCCCACGGCGGCGCGCTCGCCGGCCCGGGCGGCGGCCTCTTCGGCCAGCGCGGCCTGGGTCTCGGTGAAGCCCCGCCACTGGGCAAGCATCCGCCGGTGCGCGGTGCGCAGTTCTTCGGGCGGCGGCGGACCGGCAAACCTCGCGGCCAGAACCTCGGGCCCGGGCAGGGGCCGTGGCGCGCCTCCCTTCAGCCAGTCGAGCAGGGTCGCGAGGCGCGCCTCGTCCAGGCGGGCGTCCCGGCGCTGGCCGAGGAGGCGCGTGAGCTCCGCCTGGTCGATGGTGGGGTCCAGTTCGATCAGCAGGTCGCCGGCACGCACGGCCTGCCCCTCGGTGACATGCAGGGCACGAATGACGCCCAGCGCCGCCGGCTGGATGACCTTGGTGCGGCCGCTGGGCAGGGTCTTGCCGCTGGCCACAGCGACGATGTCCACCTTGCCGACCACGGCCCAGATCAGCGCGAGGGTGAACAGCAGCATGATGGTCCAGAGGATGGCGCGGCCCAGCGGGCTGGGCGGCCGCTCCTGGATCTCGAGCACGGCGGGGAGGAATTCGACTTCCTGCAGGCGTGCATTCATGAATCGCCTCCGGCGGCAACGTCCACGTCGCCGTTCTGCAGGGCATGCAGGCGCGCATAGGCCCCACCCCGCTTGAGCAGGCTGTCGTGATCGCCCTGCTCTACGATGCAGCCCTTGTCCAGCACGATGATGCGGTCGGCGTGCCGCACCGTGGACAGGCGATGGGCGATCAGGATGAGAGTGCGCCCCTTGGCAATGGCGGCCATGTTGCGCTGCAGGATGCGCTCGGATTCGTAATCGAGCGCGCTGGTGGCCTCGTCGAAGATGAGGATGCGCGGCCGGGTAGCCAGGGCGCGGGCAATGGCGATGCGCTGACGCTGGCCGCCGGAGAGGGTCGCGCCATGCTCGCCGACGCGGGTGTCGTAGCCTTCGGGCATTTCGAGGATGAACTCGTGGGCCCCGGCGAGGCGAGCGGCGGCCACCACCTGTTCCATGGGCATGCCGGGGTCGGCCAGCGCGATGTTCTCGCGCACGCTGCGGTTGAAGAGGATGTTCTCCTGCAATACCACGCCGATCTGGCGCCGCAGCCAGGCGGTATCCACCATGGCCAGATCGACGCCGTCGACCAGCACCCGCCCGGATTCGGGGACGTACATGCGCTGGATCAGCCGGGCCAGCGTGCTCTTGCCGGAGCCGGAACGGCCGACCACGCCGACGACCTCGCCGGGCCGGATGTCCAGCGAGAGATCGTGCAGCACCTCGGGCCCGTCGGGCCGGTAGCGGAAGGTGACGTGATCCAGCGTCACCCGGCCGCCGATGGCCGGCAACGAGGCGCGTTGCTGGTCATGGGAGGGCTCGGCGGGGGCGTTGAGGATGTCGCCGAGGCGCTGGATGGAGATCCCGGCCTGCTGGAAATCCTGCCAGAGCTGCACCAGGCGCAGGATGGGCCCGCTGATGCGGGCGGCAAACATGTTGAAGGCAATGAGCTGGCCGACGGTGAGATCACCCTGGATCACCGCGCGGGCACCCACCCAGAGGATGAGCACGACCACCACCTTGTTCACGAATCCGGCCGTCTGGCGGGCGATGTTGCCGAGGTTGGCGGCGCGGAAGCTGGCCTGCACATAGCCGGCGAGCTGTTCCTCCCAGCGCCGTTCCATCTGCGGTTCGACGGCCATGGCCTTGACCGTCTCGATGCCGGTGACGGACTCGACCAGAAAGGCCTGGTTCTCGGCGCCGCGGTTGAACTTCTCGTTGACCCGCTCGCGCAGGACAGGCGTGACGAACACGGACAGCAGGACATAGAAGGGAATGGAGCCCGCGACGATGGCGGTCAGCAGCGGGCTGTAGTAATACATGACCGCGAAGAAGACCACCGTGAACAGCAGGTCGATGACCAGGGTGAGCGCGGAACCGGTGATGAAGTCGCGCACGGTTTCGAGTTCGCGCACCCGCGCCACCGAGTCACCCACCCGGCGGGCCTGGAAATAGGCCATGGGCAGGGCGAGCAGATGGCGGAAGAGCTTCGCACCGAGGGCCACATCCACGCGATTGGCCGTGTGGCTGAAGACGTAGGTGCGCAGCCCCTCCAGCACCACCTCGAACAGGGACACCACCAGCAAGCCGATGGCCAGCACGTCGAGCGTGGTCAGGCCCTTGTGCACCAGCACCTTGTCGATGACGACCTGAAAGAACAGCGGCGTGAACAGTGCCAGCAACTGGATGAAGAAAGAGGCCACCAGCACTTCGGCGAACAGCCGGCGGTACTTCATCAGCGCCGGCAGGAACCAGCGCAGACCGAAACGGATATCCTCGCCGGCCAGCGTGGCCCGGCGGGTGAGCAGGATCAGACGGCCGGACCAGGCCTGTTCGAAGATCTCGCGGGGCAGTACCAGGGGGCGGGATTCCAGCGGGTCCTGGATGAGGACGCGCTCGTCATCGAGCCGCGCGATAATGAAGTAGTGGCCGTCACGATGCTCACCGATGGCGGGCAGCGCCGTCTTGCGCAAGCGCGCCCAGTCGCTGTCCACCGCCCGGGCCTTGAGCCCCAGAAAGCGGGCGGCGCGGAGGATTTCCGGCTCGCCGAACGCAACGCCGGACTCGCCGAAGCGATGGCGCAAGGCCTCCGGCTCCGCGGCCAGTCCAAAGAGCCGCGCAGCCATCGCCACGCAGGCCAGTCCCGTGTCGGCGCTCCGTTCGCCGTCTACCGTATGCGGCATTCCCGATGCTCTTGTGTGTTCTTGTTATCGCGCCGGCGCTTCCTCTACGCCACGGCCGCGTATGAGCACCTTAATCAAGGATGGCAAACTGTGACAACCCCGGCACCAGGCATCTTCCCGACACTGGATGTAAGCCGATGCCTACAATCATGGACCACCGACAGACAACTGGACTCATTCCCGAACAAGGCGCGGCGGCCTGGCCCGCATATTGCCCCAAGGTGGAAGCATGCGATGGGTAACTTGTTCTACTGGAAGGCAATGAACCGGGTTCCGACTCCTTTGTTCGAGGGTGCATTTGTCACCGCCCGCTTCCTGCTCCGGCCCGGGCGGATTCTCGCTCGGCCTCGGGGGCGCTTCACTCAAGGCACTGTCGAGCGGAATACCGCCAGATCCTGGCAACCGGAAGCCCATGATGGGCACGCTTCGCTTTGCCCATCCTACCTTGAGTGTCTCTTGCAGGATGGGCAAAGGCGCGAGGCGACGTGCCCATCAGCCCGGTCTTGGCGGATTTTCCCTCGGCCACGGGGCGCTTTACTCAGGGCACTGTCGATAGAAATACCGCCAAATGTTGGCAACCGGAAACCCATGATGGGCACGCTTCGCTTTGCCCATCCTACCCGGGTACTGGCGGGCAAGGCTCAGACGTAGTGCTTGTGATAGCTGCGCCGGGTGCCGGCACGCTGGACGACGAGGCCGGCGATGACGTGGAGGCCGGGGATTTCGATGGTTTCGTATTCGCTGGTGCGCATGGGCTTGAGGTAGTAGCGGTCTTCCTGGATGAGCAGTTGGCGGAAGATGAGTTCCTCTTCCTCGCCGACACGCGCGATCACGAAGGAGCCGTTCTGGATGACGCCGGAGGGGTCGATGACGATGATGCAGCCCTTGGCGAACTCCGGTTCCATGCTGTCGTCGATGACCTGCAGGGCGATGAGCTCGCTGCCGCCGCAACTGCCCTCGTCGGCGCGAATGGCCGCTTCCAGTTCCTTGATCTCTTCGGGGCTCATGGTCATGGCAGTCTCCTCGCTCAGGCGTGACTGGAGAACACGGTGCCGGGCCGGTGTTCCTCGGGCTGGTACCAGTCCAGCTTCTTGCGCAGACGCACGACTTCGCCAACGATGGTCAGCGTGGGCGCGCGCACCTGCGCCTCCTCGACCAGCTTCGGCAGGCTGGCGACGGTGCCGGTGAGCACGCGCTGGTTGGGCGTGGTGCCCTGCTCCACCAGCGCCGCGGGCGTATCCGGTGACATGCCATGGGCGATGAGCCGTTCGCTGATCACCGGCATGCCGGTCAGGCCCATGTAGAACACCACCGTCTGGTTGGGCGCGACCAGTGCCGGCCAGTTGAGATCCAGCTCGCCGTGCTTGAGATGCCCGGTGACGAAGACGCAGGACTGGGCGTAGTCGCGGTGGGTCAGCGGGATGCCGCTGTAGGAGGCACAGCCGGCGGCCGCGGTAATGCCAGGCACCACCTGGAAGTGGATGCCTTCCTGGGCCAGGGTCTCGATCTCCTCGCCGCCGCGGCCGAAGATGAAGGGGTCGCCGCCCTTGAGCCGCAGCACCCGCTTGCCCTGCTTCGCCAGATCGACCAGAAGCTGGTTGATGCCCTCCTGGGGCACGGCATGGTTGTCCTTCTGCTTGCCGACGTAGTAGCGCTCGGCGTCGCGCCGGGTCATGTCGAGGATGGGCCGGGACACCAGCCGGTCGTAGACCACCACGTCGGCCTGCTGCATCAGGCGCACGGCACGAAAGGTCAGCAGATCGGGATCGCCCGGCCCGGCGCCGACCAGGTAGACCTCGCCGACGTCGCGGCGGCTCTGGTCGCGGGCGATGCGATCCTCGAGTTCGCGGCGCGCCTCGTCCATCTGCCCGGCGAAGGCCAGCTCGGCCACCGGTCCCTCGATGATCTCCTCCCAGAAGCGGCGACGCTCGGTGGCGTCGGGAAAGCGCTCGCGCACCGGCTTGCGGAAGTCTTCCAGCAGCCTGGCCAGCCGGCCGTAGCCGCTGGGGATCAGCGTCTCCAGCCGGGTACGGAGCTGGCGCGCCAGCACCGGCGAGGCACCGCCGGTGGAGACGGCGGCGATGACCGGGGAGCGGTCGATCACCGACGGAAAGATGAAACTGCACAGGCGGCGGTCGTCGACCACGTTGACCGGGATGCCGCGCGCCCGCGCGGCCTCGGCCACGGCCCGGTTGACGGCCGCATCGTCGGTGGCGGCCACCACCAGCTGCATGCCGTCGAGGTCCTCGGGGACGAAGGTACCGGGCCGGTGCGTGACCTCGCCGGCCTCGGCCTGGCGACGCAGGTCGGGGCCCAGCTCCGGGGCGACCACCGTGACCCGGCCGCCGGCGCGCACGAGCAGCGTCGCCTTGCGCGCGGCTACCGTGCCGCCACCAACCAGTAGGCAGGGCTGGTCCTTCAACTGGAAAAAAGCCGGCAAGAATTCCATGAATGGTCGTTCAGCAGGTCCGGGGGTCGGCTACTTCACCACAGGCGGGCCAGGGGCGAAATATCCTATCCGTGGTAAGGGACAGCGCTGCCACAGGCCACAAGGGACTGCAACTTTAAACTTCTATACATTGAATTTCAAGGAAATTCCCGCAGAAGACGCGGGGATCAGGGGAACCGGCGGCTGACCGAGCCGAATAACTGGAACTCGCCGTCCGGCAAGGCACTGCTGGCACCGCGCTCGGTGAAGCGCAGGCCGAGCCCGAATCCCTTCAGCCGGGTCCGGGCCGCGATGCTGAAGTCGAGCGGATTCCGGTGCAGCCCGCCCGCGAGCGACTGGCCGAAGGACAGCGACAGCGCGCTCCGCTCGCCGATGTCGCCGCGCCAGCCGGCCTCGTAATAGAAATTACGGCCGCTGCCATCACGCGCCCCGTTCAGGGACCAGACCCGGCCGCCGATGCCATGATAGTTCATGCCGAGGAAGTAGTCGTGATAGTCCAGCGGCCGCGGATCGGCGCTCCGGCCACGCGCAAGCCCGGCATCGAGCTGCAGTTCGTCGGTCAGCGACTGGCTGAGCGCGAGGCCAAACCGACTGCCCGCAGCCTGGTCGGGATTGAGGGGAAAGGCGTTTGCGGGGTGACCGAGATCGATCAGGGCCTGGGGCTCCGGCGCCGACCACCAGTCGGCACGCAGGCCGGCACCCGCCACTTCTCCGGCCGTGGCCGTCAGGCTGGCGAGCGCGAACAGGCAGGCGATTACCTGCCCGCAGCCCCTGTGCTTGTCTGTTGTCATGATGGCACTTCACCCCTGTTACGCCGGAAATCCTAGCCGAAATTTCCGTGCCTGTCTGCCTGCCCCGTCACGCCCCCGCCTCGAGAAGCCGCGCCACGACTTCAGACGTATCCTTGGAAAGACCCACAACCGACTGTATCTTCTTGAGTTCATCATGGGCCGCCTGCTGTCGCTCGGGCGTGAGCGAGGCCCACTGGGAAAAGCCCCGGGCCAGCCGCGCAGCGAGCTGGGGGTTGTGGGCGTCGATCTCGCGCACCCAGTGCCCGAGCAGGCGGTAGCCGCGCCCGGAGGGGTGATGGAAGTCGCGCGGGTTGGCGCCGGCGAAGCTGCGCAGCAGCGCGTACACCCGGTTGGGATTGCGCGGGTTGAAGTCGGGATGCCCGGCGAGCGCCTCCACCCGGTCGAGCGTGTCGGGATGACGGCTGCTGGCCTGAATGGCGAACCACTTGTCGAGCACCAGCGGCTCGTTGCGCCAGCGGGCGTGGAAATCGGCCAGCGCCTGCGCCCGCGCCTCGGCGCCGCTGTTGACCAGCGCGCGCAGCGCGGCCAGCGACTCGGTCATGTTGTCGGCGTGCGCGAACAGGTCCTCGGCCAGCGCGTGCACCTCGGGCGTATCCAGCCGCACCAGGTAATCCAGGCAGCGCGCGCGCAGGCTGCGCCGGCCGATGGCCTCCGGCGTCGGGTGGTAGGGTCCGGACACGGCGGCCAGCGCGAAGGCCTCGCGCCAGCGCTCGGCCAGGGTTCCGGCGAGTTCGCGCGCCAGTCCCTCGCGGGCCTCGAACAGCGCGCCCGGGTCCAGCGGCTCCACGAACTCGGCGAGATAGTTCTCGCCCGGCAGCGCCAGCAGTTCCGCGGCCAGACCGGGGTCCAGCAAGGGTTCGTCGAGAATTTTCCGGAAGGCCTCGCGCAACAGGTGTTCGCCATCGGCATCAGGCACGCCGGCGATCCGCGCCAGCAGCACCCGGCGCGCCAGGGTCTGGCCGGCGTCCCAGCGGCTGAAGGGGTCGTCGTCTTCGGCCAGCAGCCGGGCCAGGGCCGCGTTGTCGTAATCGGCCTCCAGGATCACCGGCGCTGAAAAGCCGCGCAACAGCGAGGGCAGGCTGTCCTCGGCCACGTCCTGGAACACGAAGGTCTCCTCTGCCTCGCACAGATTGAGCACCCGCTCACTGCCCTGCGCCTCGGCCTCGCCATACAGCCGCAGGGGCTGACGGCGGCCGTCGCGGTCGAGCAGCGCCACCCGAACCGGGATGTGCAGCGGCAGCTTGTCGGGCTGCCCCGGCGTGGGCGGGGTGCGCTGGGCCAGCGTCAGCGCCAGGGTGCCGGCCGCGGGGTTGTGCTGCCAGCGCGCCTTCAGCCGTGGCGTGCCGGCCTGGCTGTACCAGCGCCGGAACAGGGCCAGGTTGACACCGTTGGCCGCTTCCATCGCCACGATGAAGTCCTCGACCGTCACCGCCTGCCCGTCGTGGCGTTCGAAATAGAGATCGGTGCCGCGATGGAAACCCTCCGGCCCGAGCAGTGTGTGCAGCATGCGCACCACCTCGGCGCCCTTGTTGTAGACGGTGAGGGTGTAGAAGTTGTCGATGGCGGCATAGCGCTCGGGTCGCACCGGATGGGCCATGGGACCGGCGTCCTCGCGGAACTGGTGGGTGCGCAGCAGATCGACATCCTGGATACGCTTGATGCTGCCGCCGCCCATGTCCGCCGAGAAGCACTGATCGCGGAATACCGTGAAGCCCTCCTTGAGACTGAGCTGGAACCAGTCGCGGCAGGTCACGCGGTTGCCCGACCAGTTATGGAAGTACTCGTGGCCGATGACGGATTCGATGTTGACATAGTCCTGGTCGGTGGCGGTGCCGGAACTGGCCAGCACGAACTTGGAGTTGAAGATGTTCAGCCCCTTGTTCTCCATCGCACCCATGTTGAAGTCGTCGACGGCGACGACCATGTAGCGGTCGAGATCGTACTCGCGGCCGTAGACCTGCTCGTCCCAGCGCATGGCACGCTTGAGCGATGCGATGGCATGGCCGCAGCGTTCGGCGTTGTGCGGCTCGACGTAAAAGGCGATGGTGACCTCGCGCCCGGAGGCGGTAACGTAGTGGTCGGTGATCTCGGCCAGCGGACCGGCCACCAGCGCGAACAGGTAACTCGGCTTGGGGAAGGGATCCTCCCAGCGCACCCAGTGGCGGCCATCCTCGAAGGTGCCGGCATCGATGCGGTTGCCGTTGGACAGCAGCACGGGAAAGCGTTCGCGGTCGGCGACCAGGGTGGTGGTGAAACGCGCCAGCACGTCGGGCCGGTCGGGATAGAAGGTGATGCGGCGGAAGCCCTCGGCCTCGCACTGGGTACAGAGGCTGTCGCCGGACAGGTACAGCCCCGACAGTTCACTGTTGTCGCGCGGGCGGACGCGGGTCTCGATCTGCAGCTCGAAGGCCTCCGGCACACCGGGGATGCGCAGCCCTTCGGTATCGAGTGCCCAGGCCGATTCCGGCAGTGGCTCGCCGTCGAGCCTCAGGCCCTCCAGCGTCAGATCCTCGCCGTCGAGCACCAGAACATCATCACCCGCGGCGGCAGGATTCCGACGCATGGCGAGGCGGGCCAGCACCCGGGTGTCGTCCGGATCCAGTTCGAAGCGCAGGTCAACCCGGTCGACCAGAAAGGCCGGCGGCCGGTAGTCACGCAGAAAGACCTCGCGCGGGCGGGATACGCGCCCTCCACCCTCCATATCCCTCTCCTGGTTTCGAGAAAGCCCGAAGTATACGCCCGGCGCGCGGACAAAGCGCGAGTACAGCATCCGGCAATAAAGGCAAAAACCCCGGGAATCGCGGGGTACGCCCCTGAAAGCGCCCCGGATAACCCTGGTACAAAACCTGCTTGCCCTTTTCTGGCCACCATGGCCACGGCCATTGTGTCCCGCGCACCGCCATCGGCCTTTCGATGCCCGGTGCCGGGATCACCGAGCAACAAGGGAACGGCTATAAAGGAGACGACCATGAGCGACAATCCGGCCACTGCCGAAAACCTGCGTCCCAGCACCCGCAAGGCATCCGACCTGTTCGTGCGCTGCCTGGAAGCCGAGGGCGTGACCCACATCTTCGGCGTGCCCGGCGAGGAAAACGCCGATCTGATGATGTCGCTGATGGATTCCGACATCGAGTTCGTACTCTGCCGCCACGAACAGGCCGCGGCCTTCATCGCCGACATCTACGGCCGCCTGACCGGCAAGGCCGGTGTCTGTCTCGCCACCCTGGGTCCGGGCGCGACCAATCTGGTCACCGGGCTGGCCGACGCCAACATGGACCGCGCCCCGGTGGTCGCCATCATCGGCCAGGGTTCGACCAAGCGCCTGCACAAGGAAAGTCACCAGAACATGGATGCCATCGGCATGATGCGTCCCATCACCAAGTGGGCGCATTCCATCCGTGACGAGGAGACCATACCGGAGGTGGTGCGCAAGGCGTTCAAGATCGCCGAGTCCGAGAAGCCCGGCGTCAGCGTGATCGAACTGCCCGAAGACATCGCCAAGGAGGCGGTGACCGGCAAGCCCATGAGCGTGTACAAGACCCGCCGTCCCGGCGCCGACTACAAGGCCATCGCCCAGGCCATCGAGGTCATCACCCGGGCCGAGCGCCCGATCATCCTCGCCGGCAACGGCGCGGTGCGCAAGCGCGCCGCCAAGCAGTTGCTGCGCTTCGCGCACAAGACCGGCATCCCCGTGGTCAACACCTTCATGGGCAAGGGCTCCGTGCCCATGGAAGACAAGCATTCGCTGTTCACCATGGGCCTGCAGGCCAAGGATCACATCAATCACGCCATGGAGAAGTGCGATGTGGTCATCACCGTCGGCTACGACCTGGTGGAATACAGCCCGCACTTCTGGAACGCCAACCAGGACAAGAAGATCGTACACATCGACTTCCTGCCCGCGGAAATCGATACCCACTACACCGTGGCCGTGGATGTGGTCGGCGACATCGCCGATGCCCTGTGGCAGATGAACATGGAACTGGAACGCAACCATGCCGGCGACCTGCCGCTGCAGGACATCGACGGCTGGCTCAAGCTGCGCCAGACCATCCTCGACGACTTCGCCATGGAAAAGGACGACACCAGCTTCCCCATGAAGCCGCAGAAGATCCTCTGGGACGTGCGCGAGTTCCTGGGACCGGAAGACTACCTGCTCTCCGACGTCGGCGCGCACAAGATGTGGATCTCGCGCTACTACCAGTGTCACACGCCGAACACCTGCCTGATCTCCAACGGCTTCTGTTCCATGGGCTTCGCCCTGCCGGGCGCCATCGGCGCCAAGATGGCCGCGCCCGACCGCAAGGTGCTGGCCATCTGCGGCGACGCCGGTTTCATGATGAACGTTCAGGACGTGGAAACCGCCGTTCGCCTTGGTCTGAACGTGGTGTTCATGGTGTGGGAAGACGGCGAGTACGGGCTGATCAAGTGGAAGCAGCAGAACCAGTTCGATGGCCGCCACTCCAATCTCGCCTTCGGCAATCCCGACTGGGAGACGCTGGCCCGCGCCTTTGGCATGTGGGGCCGCACCCTGACCCGTGCCGAGGACCTGAAACCCGCGCTGGAAGAGGCCTTCCGCCAGCCGGGTCCGGCACTGATCGGCGTACCCGTCGACTACAGCGAAAACCTCAAGCTCACCAAGCGGCTGGGCGAGATCGAGTGCTCCATCTGAAGGCCGATCGAGGCCCCGAGGCCCTTGTCCATCTTCCGGCAGCCACGGCAACAACGCCGGGTACGCCGAGGCACGGAGTGTGCGAAGGCATTATCTGTAGAATGGGCAAAGGCCCGAAGGGCCGTGCCCATCATGACGGTCACGGAATGCTGATGGGCACGTCGCTGCGCGCCTTTGCCCATCCTGCCAGGTCCGCCACCATCAGACAGAACGCGTTCAGACAGACAGAACGCGTTCAGACAATCGTGAGACGCTTGATGACCCGGCGTCCAAATATGGGTTGCCGGGTTAATAAAAGGTAATTCCTAACTATTTCGGACCAGAATTGGCTCAATTTCAGTGATGGAGACCCGCTTCATGAGCTGTAAAACAAGGGGTAAGAGGTCCTCATCGCGGTGATTGAACCGGAACGAAACTTCACCC